>CAZJXY010000053.1:0-13333 GCA_964549925.1 uncultured Bdellovibrionales bacterium
GCAAAATCCTTGATAACAAGGGCGGCACTAATTCTCTCAGAGAAGGGAGGCGGAACTGAGCGAGTAAGCTGGTTATTGGAAGAATGCCGCGAAATGCTAGAATCCAAAGATGGACGTCTCCACCCGAACAGATCGACTCGATCGTAACTAGCCGATCCTGGCTAACAAACGCACTGGAGCTCCAGTAAAGGCTGATACAACTGGAACTGGTCCCGGACCGAAAGTGCGATCAATTAATGACGCCCAGCAGAGTACCGGAATCCCACGGAGCGTGGCTTTGTTATGGGCCTCCAAACTGGACCTGGCAGTGGTGATAACGTCCGTAACCAGAATTGTCTTGTGACCTCTATACTTTTCACCGAAGCCATTGTTCAATTTACTTTCTAAAAACTGCTCCAAAGGGATCTCTTCTGACCCCGGGACGAGCTCACTAAGCACCGCGGCCAATCTTTCGGCAAAAAAGCTAAACCCACCCGGGAGTTTTAAAATCAACTCGGGAGTTTGCGGATGGAAAACATCCAGAATTCTCTCCGCCACATACTGAGCACAGATGTTGAGATCTTCTTCGCTTAGGGCTTCTACGCGGTAATAAATATTACTCTCGCAGCGACTTCCAATTGATACTGGTTCCTCAAACTCTTCAGTGATCCGGCTAAAAATTTCCGCAATCTCTTGATACGATGGCACTTAATCGCTCTCCTTGATCCCTTAAGTCTTTCGTAATCTATAACATACTATCTGCTGAAATTACTACCGGATTGAAACAGTCCGTAAATTGGCGTTGGCCGCGTTTACCGCCATTGAAAGCGTTGCTGCTCGATTATCTGGTTGGGTGTAAAATGTATCAATTTCTTTAACTAAAGTCGTCGGCTTGCTCTCAAAAACATCGAATAGCATACGAATCTTTTTTAAGCTCTCAAGGGAACGTGCAGGGTCAGATTGGCTATAGTTTAAAGCTATATCCACTATGCGGGTAGCGTCTTTGAGCGCCAACACGTACCCGGCGATGAACTGCTCCTTTTGCTCTAGGTTAAGCAGCTTCCAGGTAGGATAAAAGCTTTCATTCTTTTCGGGAGAGGCTTCGACTTCACTAACCCCTCCACATCCAAGTTGAAGCACCGCCACGCTGAGCAGCATGAACAAGACAAAATGACTCAATCTCTTCAAACACATAGCTAGCTACTCTGACAAAATGGTAAAGACTTGCTATAAAACACTGCTCCAAAGTGAGCAAGTATTATATCAACCTCGAAAATGTCTTCTAACCCTATGAGCGTCAATTCACACCCAAGAGCGAAGAGAGTTACCAATCGAGTTAAGGTTGGCAGCACGGTTATTGGTGGCGGCGATTATATCCCCGTCCAGAGCATGTGCGCTACAAAGACCCAGGATATTGAAGCTACACTATCCCAGATCAAGTTACTCCAGAAACACGGAGCTGACATCATTCGAGTCGCCGTGGATAGTAAGAGGGATGTTGAAGCGTTGAGAAGTATTCGTGATGAAACCGATGCCAATCTGGTTGTTGATCTTCAGGAGAATTATAGGTTGGTTACAGAGCTTGCACCATTTGTGCAAAAAGTCAGATATAATCCCGGCCATCTTCATCACCATCAGAAGGATGTAGCGGTTGAGGAGAAAGTTAAACTAATTGTAAATGCCGCAGGGGAATATGGATGTGCGCTGAGGATCGGAGTAAATTTTGGTTCATTAGACCCGGCGCTTGCGGAACAGGGTATTGATTCACAAGATGTGGCGTTGGGATCAGCCGCCGCGCATGTCGAAATAATGGATAAACTGGGCTTTAAGGACTTTGTCGTTTCCTTAAAAAGTTCAGATCCTAACGATGTAATTGATATAAACAAAAAGTTTGCCGAACGCTTTCCAAAAGTACCTATTCATTTGGGGGTTACCGAAGCTGGCCTTCTCCCTATGGGTGAGATTAAAACTAGAATCGCCTTTGAGAATCTTTTAGCTCTCGGCATCGGTGACACCGTTAGAGTTTCTCTAACTCTTCCCTTTGATAGGAAATATGAGGAGATTCTGGTTGGCAGACGAATCATCGAGGATGTCAAGGCGGGACGATTTAGATCGGTGCCTCGTTTTGAACAGAATGGTTTAAACATAATCTCTTGTCCTTCCTGCTCCCGAGTTGAAAACAGCGCCTTTGTTGAGTTGGCAGAGAAGGTTCGGGATCTTTCCGCATTTGCGGCCAACGAGAATTTGACGATTGCCGTAATGGGATGTCGAGTAAACGGCCCGGGCGAAACCGATGACGCTGATTTGGGTCTGTGGTGTGCGCCCAACCATGTAAATTTGAAGCGAAAATCAGAGCTTTTAGGGGCTTTTTCCTACGAAGAGATACTGCCTCGACTCAAGCTTGAGCTCGATCAGCTAATCGCCGCAAAGCATCAGCAGAAGCTCGTGGCTTAAACAGCGAGGGTGCCGCTGGGATAAAAGGCTGTAATTTCGATAAATTACCGGTTAAACCAAAGCTGCAAACTCTCTAAGCACAGATTGAAAAAACTTAGTCATAACAGCTTCATAGGGCAGTAGATTAACGGTTTAGGAAGTATACTCTGGCATAGTAAGTTTTATGCGAGAGTATTTATTTTCTGCGGCAAAAAATGGCTTCGCCATTATTTTGCTCGCCCAACGATAACCGGTTTTGCTGTCAAAACCGGTTATCGTTGGGTATTCCAAAATTCTCGGAGGTTTTCTCTTGGCGAACAACTCTTCGCAAAAGGCTAGACACCTATCGGTGGTCGATGCGAATTCGCAGCTAGACTCAGCTTCAGAACTGATCGGTCGGTTAATATCGATCGAGAGTCTGCAGCCTGGTCACTCGGCCCAACTGAACCGCTACACCGAATTGGCGAAGATTTCTGGAACTATTGTTGGCGCTGTTTGTGGAGCGGAAAGCTGGGATGTTCGTCCAGTTGTGTTGCGAGCCGGGAGACTTTCAATTTATAGATTTACAAACCCTGCCTGGATCATCGAACGAGCCAAACTCGATCACTTTAAAGTCCAGGTTGTACGGATTGGAGTTGAAAAATCAATCTATCTCTCCAGTGGAGAGAATCAGGGTCAAGCTTGGATTGAACGTCGTTACTTCGACGCGCTACTAGATGGCACCCAAAGCAATCAGCATGCCTTCTTTTCTCTGCATCCAGTAATCCAAGCACAAAATCTAATAACGCTTGTAGAATCGACTTCACAAAAAGGGATTGTCCACGGACACATTAACGCATCGAATGTCGCGGTCGACGGCGACTCTGCTTACCTAATCGACCACATCTTCAGATCTGTTGGTAGCAATGCTCAACAAACCGATATCGCACCGGAAGTTAGCGCCGGTCTAGGAGCCTCAAAACAGAGCGACATTTTCGGACTCGGTATCGTCCTTCGGACGGTACTAGGAACTCAACTTGGATATGATCATTCAGCTCTACTTCAAAAAATGCTTGCGGCGGAACCAAGTCAACGACCAACGTTTAATGAAATAAAAAGAGCGTTTGGACTCTCCGTGGAGCAGCAGTCGTCTGGTTCGGCGATTAAGGATGATCGCGGAAGAATTATAAATGCTGGTAGTGCTCTGCCGAGGGGGAAAGTCATTCAACCGGTTGAAGTAAATCTCAGCGCCGCGGTTCAGCCAATCGAAGTTAAACAGATTAGATCCATACCTACCGATCATATTTCGAAGCAAGTACCCTCCAGCGCTATCGAGAATAAGCAGAGTGTAGAAACAACAAGCGGCTTTGGCTTTGGATTATTAGTATTACTTGGACTCGCTCTGATTACGGGACTCACATTGCAGCGTTCGGGGTATCTAAGCTCTAGCGAGAGCGTTACAGAGATATCCGAGCCACCCGCAGTTGCAGCACCAGATGCTTCTAAATTATCAGCCCTGTGGTTTAGTTCGCAACCATCTTTGATGAGCGAGGTTGCAAGGCTTGCGGTAAAAAATGGCGATAGAGTTGCACAGTCAGTAATCGTTTCTCAGGCCCTGTCTGGACGAGAAGTACCAGCAGTCCGATCTGGATTAATCGCCACTGCATTCGATCCGGCTTGGGAGGCACAGTTGAGCGAAAGCGACCGGCGGCTTGCGATAGGGTTGGCCACCGCAGCAATCGCACCTGATAACTTAGTTGACCTTCCGGAACTTGGCACAGCCCATGCGGGAGTTGTCTTAGCTATGCTAGTCCAGATGGAGCCCCAGAGCGGATCTAAGGAACTTGCGGCCATTCCCGTCGGTACATTGGCTGTTTTACCCCAGCCCTACGGTCCGGCCTTTGCTGCGCTCCAGCGCGAAGGTGTAGGCTCAGTTGATGAGGTATCAGCGCAAGCGTTAGCCCATATCTTAAGGAATGGATTATCGCCTGAGTTAATTAAGATATTTCTGGCCGAGAATCCGCTTAAAAAACTGCTGATCATATTGCCGATGCTCTCCTCCAAAGGACGAGAGGCTCGAGAAGAGGTATGGAAGGTTATCTCGGAGCATAATGATCTAAGATCCTTTACGGAGTGGTTTGCGCAAGAAAAGGCTCCAGAATGGGACAAAGTTGCCCCAGAACAGAAGCTCGCATTGGTAAGCGGCATAGTTATCACCGAGGGGTTAAACCAGCTTCAGATTGCAGATTTGATCACATTCCCTTCAGCTACAGTAAGGGCCGCTGCGAAAACAGCCTTAATTACAAAATTGGGCAACTCAAGCCAGAAATTTTTGGAGTTCTTGCTCTCCCCATCAAATCGCCTAGATCGAGGCAGGGTACTGGCGCTCTTAACTACACTGATGTTGCCTGAAGAGGACGCCACCGCTTTGCTAATGAACTGGTTTGCCAAAAATCCAGACGCTGCGAGTATCGCTTCTATTCTGGTCTCTCGAAATGGCTTAAGTGAGACGGACCAGTTGAGTGAGCAGGCCGCTGATTATCTACTAAAACTAAAATTTAAACCGACACTACCTCAGATTAAAGCTCTCTCTACCCACCCAGTCCCACTTGCAAGAACGGTCGCCTACGTCAATCTGAATCCGATCGATCCTAAGGAACGCTCGCTACTACTTAATATGGCTAAAACAGAGCAGGATCCTAAGATTCGAGAAGCAATCCAGGCCAAAATAAAGATGGGCGACGAGATAAGGGCACTAAATCAAGCCCTCTAAAGCAGTTGCAATCTCTCTCCCCAAGTCCTATCTATACCCATCGGTGTATTATTGGTTAACCATATACGGTTAGATTTGGAGTGTTATGGCACTTGTATCATTTCAGTTCGTAGAAAAGCAGGTTGGTCTTTTGACTTTCAATGACCCCGAGCGGCTTAATGCTATGGGAGAGGAGATGGCCAGTGAGTTTAAAGAGGCGATCTCGATGCTTTCTCGCGAAAAGAGTCTAAGGGTTCTAATTCTCAGCGGAGCCGGTCGCGCGTTTTCTGCCGGTGGCGATCTTGATATGTTGGAGAGAAAAACAAAACTCGCTGGTGAGGAGAATCGGCTAAAGATGCTGGAGTACTACCGCTCGTTTCTGAGCATATTAGATCTTAATGTGCCTCTAATCGCTGCGATTAACGGACACGCAATAGGAGCAAGTCTGTGTCTTGCTTGTGCTTGTGATATTCGTATCGGGTCGGATAAAGCCAAGTTTGGGCTGACTTTCACCAAATTAGGACTCCATCCGGGGATGGGTGCAACATACTTGGTCTCACGAGCAGGCGGCGCCGCTAACGCTAATCTTTTGATGTTGACTGGAAGGACGGTTGAGGCAAGTGAGGCTCTTAGAATGGGGTTACTCTCGGAGGTCGTTGCACCGGAGAAGGTAATGGATCGAGCCAAGGAGGTTGCCGCTGAGATTTTAAGCTGTGCTCCTGAAGCGACTAGGCAGCTGCTTGGATCGTTGCGTCAGAATATTCCGAATTTAAATAGCGCTCTTGAACGAGAGGCTCTAGCTCAAAGTATTAATTATGCAGGGGCCGAGCTCAAAGAGGGTGTCAAAGCAGTTAAAGAGAAGCGATCCGCCAAATTTTAGTATTAGCGTAAGGAGAACAAGAGATGGAAGCATTTATCCCAGTAATGGTGGTAGTCGGATTGCCGCTTTTAATCATTTTGGCTTTCTCGTTTTATACTGTACAGCAGCAATCATCTGCTATCATTGAGCGCTTCGGAAAGTTTCAGCGCATTGCCGGTCCGGGGCTGAATTTAAAAATCCCAATCATCGATCGAATCGCTGACCGAGTAACATTGCGGCTTCAACAGCTCGATGTTCGGATTGAGACTAAGACCGAAGATAACGTCTTTGTAACGATACTAGTCTCGGTTCAGTATTTCGTTAAGCCTGATCGGGTTTATGAGGCACACTACCGGCTTACGGATCCAGGTGCTCAGATTACTTCGTTTGTTTTTGATGTGGTCAGAGCCAGAGTTCCGAGAATGAAGCTTGATGACGTTTTTGAGAAGAAAGATGAGATTGCTGATGCGGTGCGATCCGAGATCTCGGCGGTGATGGAGGAGTTCGGATACGGAATAGTAAAAACTCTAGTTACAGATATTGAGCCTGATGGTCACGTCAAGGCCTCTATGAATGAGATTAATGCGGCGCAGCGGATGCGTGTTGCTGCTGTCGAGCGAGGAGAAGCTGAAAGAATCATGAAGGTCAAAGCCGCTGAGGCTGAGGCTCAGAGCAAGGCGCTTCAAGGAAAGGGTATCGCTGATCAACGACGTGCGATTGTAGATGGTCTAAGAGAATCGATCGATCACTTTCAAAAAGCCGTTCCGGGTGCGAGCGCTCATGATGTGATGAATTTAGTATTGATGACTCAGTACTTCGATACCATTAAGGAGCTGGGGCATGCTTCGCACACCAATACGATCTTGCTACCGCATTCACCGGGTGGATTGGGAGATCTGATCTCGCAGATTCGGCAGACTTTAATCAGTTCAAATTTAGTAAGCACCCAAGGAATGGAGAGGGTTGCCGACGGCGAAGTGCCGAAGATGAAGCAGTGGTAGTTATTAAAATAGGTGGCTGAGTGAAGGGAGCACGGTAACTCTACCAGGGTAACGTTTGCTGAGCTCTACGACACTTTGATCATGAATACGTGGAACAATGATCATCTGGCCAATCGATCTTTGCAGCAACGCCTCAGCCGGCTCCACTCGATCTTCAAATCCAAGTACTGTAGAGGGAGGATGTCCTTCAAAGAGCTCGTCCCAATAGCGTTGCTCAGTCTTTTCAAATTCAGTGTCGTCAGAGCAGCGAAGATCTTTAGGTTTGAGATAAGCGTCTAATCCAACCAGACTAATTTCAAGCTCAGCAATCGCTCGAAGAGATCCGGTACAAACCTTGAATGGCAGACCGCAGCTTGCAACCCGTTGTGCGACCATATCGGCACCATCACATAGCGAGGGATTAGCGTCACCAATCATCTTTGTTTCCTGAATGTATTTGGCGACAAAGGAGAATTGTTGAGCGAAGTCATCAGCGCAGACGCCCAGGGTTTCATTCCCGCCACAGTCAGCGAAAACCATACGCAAAAGCTTTTTATAAGATATGCCGCGATTTTGAATAAAGGAATTCCGGGCGATTTCCTCATCCCCGCCCAATGATCGCACTGTTTCCATAAACAAACGCCGGTGTAATCCGTTGGGCTTAACTAGGAGGTGATCTAGGTCGAGAATGACTTTCGATGCTCGCAGCAGCAAACGCTCAAGTTCGTTTGATCGGATACTGTGCTCGGCTAATGAGTGATCCTCGGACTTTGAATTGGTGGTGAGATGCTCTCTATACATCAGCTGTTTACGCTCGACAAAAATTCTGGGTAACTTCGGCCAATTATGATAGATATTCGCCGAGGATGCTAAGCTTTATTTTAAACGACAGAGAGGTTCAAACCGAAGCTTCTCCGGCGATGGTACTGGCTGATTTCGTGCGAGTCGAACGAGGCCTAGTTGGAACTAAGCTTGCCTGTCGAGAAGGGGACTGTGGGGCTTGTACGGCGTTGGTGGGGGAATTGAATGGCGCGAACCTTTCGTATCGCGCTGTAACATCCTGCATATATCCTCTCGGGAACGTAGCTGGAAAGCACGTAGTAACAATCGAAGGTTTAAATCAAATGGAGATTACCCCCATTCAGCAGGCTATCGTTGCTAGCGGTGGGACCCAATGTGGATTCTGTACACCAGGCTTTGTGGTCGCCTTGACAGCGCTATTTCTCAAAAAGAGAGAATTTGATCCGACTAGCGCTTGTGCCGAACTTGATGGAAACATTTGCAGGTGTACCGGTTACAAATCAATCGAACGAGCAGTCGAGAAGTTGTCCGAACAGTTTGGGTCTAACTCAAATCTTGATCAAGATAGGATTGATGAGCTTGTAAAATGGAATATCCTGCCTAGCCAATTCCTTGGAATATCAGCGCGACTCGGCGCGCTAAATCAGGTCCAAAAAAAGATTTCAAATATTTCTGAGCGCAAAATTGTAGGCGGTGGGACGGATCTATATGTCCAGATACCTGAGCAGATGCTTGAAAAGGAGATATTTCTATCAAGGGAACGGCAGAAGCTAAAAGGCATTAAATTTAAGGGTGGAAAGTGTACCATTGGAGCAGCCACAACTCTTGAGGAGCTGCGTGAGTCTGTGGAATTAAATACGGCGATTCCGAGATTGAGCGAGTATCTAAAGCTGTTTGGCTCGACCCCGATTCGACAGATGGCGACAATCGGAGGAAATCTGGTTAATGCTTCCCCAATTGGTGATTCAACCGCGCTATTTTTAGCTCTAGATTCGGAAATTATAGTGGGAGATAACGAGCGAACGCGGGAACTAGAGCTTAAAGATTTTTACTTAGGGTATAAGAAGTTAGATCTGAAGAAGGGGGAGATGGTTCTAGCACTGCGATTTTCTATTCCTACTGCTACATCAAAGATCAATTTTGAAAAGGTGTCGCGAAGAACCTATTTGGATATTGCCAGTGTTAATTCGGGAATCCATTTGAAATTGCAATCTGGGAGAATCACTGCTGGCACAATCTCGGCCGGTGGTGTTGCCCCGATTCCGATGGTCCTAAGCGAGGCATCGAAGTTTTTATGCGGCAAGGAAGTAGGAATTACCACAATAAAAAAGGTTGTGGAGATTGCCCAAGTCGAGATTTCTCCAATCTCTGATGTGCGCGGAACGAGCGAGTACAAACGCCTGCTTCTGAGACAGCTTATTTATGCTCATTTTATCAATTGTTTTCCGGAAAAAGTTTCCCTTGGGCAATTAATATGACGAACGTTGACGGCTTTGGGCATACGCGCGGCGATTCGCTTTTCATCGACGATATCCCACTTCTTAATGGCACTCTGTTCGGAGTGCCATTTCCGGCTCCCGTAGCCCATGCCAAGATAAAGAAATTAGATTTTTCGAAAGCTGAAAAGCTTCCTGGAGTGGTCAAGGTGCTAAGCGCCAGAGACATTCCGGGTGTAAATCAAATCGGTGGAATCTTCCCGGATGAGCCTCTGTTTGATAATCACGAGATTCATTATCGTTGCCAACCCCTGGCATTAGTCATCGCTGAAAGTGAAGCACAAGCTAGAAAGGCTTTATCCGCTATAGTTCTTGAGTACGACGAACTAACCCCGGTAATAGATCCGCGCGAGGCCGCACGTCTCGGATTACTGATCATGCCGCCTGTGACTTTTGCCTGCGGCGATATCGAAAGCATCTGGTCTAAGTGTGATCTTGTGGTTGAAGGAAGCACAGAAAGCGGCGGCCAAGAACACCTTTACTTAGAAACTCAAGGTGCGATCGCATCTTTGACAGAAGATGGCGGAGTGACGATTACTTCCTCCACTCAAGGACCGACTGCAGTGCAGCGCGCTGCGGCCCAGGTGCTTAACCTTCCGATGCATAAGATTGAAGTTTTGGTGCATAGATTAGGGGGTGGTTTTGGGGGAAAGGAGGATCAAGCAACTCCTTGGGCAGTTATGGCTGCGCTTGGGGCTTTGATTTTGAAACGTCCGGTAAAAGTAGTGTTGCATAGAATTGAAGATATGCGCATGACCGGTAAACGCCATCCCTATTCTTCGGATTATAAGATTGGACTCACTAACCAAGGAAAAATCCTAGGCTACGAGGTTAGCTTTTATCAAAACGCTGGAGCGCACGCGGATCTCTCCCCGGCGATTCTCGGACGAACCCTCTTTCATGCCAACAATACCTACTTTATCCCCAATCTTAAGGCTACGGCTTACAGCTGTAAGACCAATCTGCTTTCTAACACTGCCTTTCGCGGTTTCGGCGGGCCGCAAGGGATGTTTGTAATCGAGGCTGCAATTTGTCACGCTGCGCGAAAACTCGGGAGAAGACCAGCTGACATTCAAGAATTGAATTTACTTAAAGATGGTGACTCATTCCACTACGGTCAGTCGGCGAAAGCGTGCACTGCTGGAAGATGCTGGAAGAGCTGCCTGGAACGGTATAAATATGCGGAGGAAAGGGAGAGAGTAGATAGATTTAATCGTGAAAATTCAGTCTACAAGAAGGGACTGGCGGTAATGCCGATCTGCTTCGGAATTTCATTTACCAAAACGCAGATGAATCAGGCCAGCTCGCTTGTACATGTATACACTGATGGCAGCGTGGGTGTAACGACGGCGGCTGTAGAGATGGGACAGGGGGTTAACACAAAGCTAGTAGAGGTTGTATCGCGGATCCTCTCAATTTCCCCTAGACGCGTGAGGATTCAGACCACATCCACAAATAAAATAGCCAACACATTTCCCTCTGCCGCTAGTGCTGAGTCCGACTTGAATGGAAATGCCACGGCGATTGCTTGTCGGCAGATTAAGCAGAGGATGTTGGACGAAGCGGCATATGTGCTGGGTGAAAGCGGCTCATCTGGCATCGAACTAAAAGATGAAGTCTTTTACTCACGCCTCAAAAAGCGAGGGGTGAGTTGGCACGAAATTTTGGAGTCTGCGCATAAGCGCAGAGTTAATCTCTCAGCGCATGCTCATTACGCTACCCCTGATATCCATTTCAATCTTGAAACTAAGAAGGGCGAGCCTTTTGCCTACCATGTTTATGGCACTGCGCTGGTTGAAGTAACCGTGGATTGTCTGCATGGAACCCTAAAGATAGATTCAGTGCAGCTTGTTCATGATTACGGAACATCGATTGATCCGATTACCGATCTAGGTCAAACCGAAGGAGGATTAGTTCAGGGTCTTGGTTGGATGACCCTTGAAGAGGTGGTTTATAATAACCAGGGGAAGCTATTAGCCGATACTTTCTCGAGCTATAAGATTCCGGACATGAACTTTGCGCCGACTAGGCTTGAGGTGCATTTTCTCGAGAATTCCCATAATCCTGTAGGGGTGCTGGGATCTAAAGCTGTGGGCGAGCCGCCTTTAATGTACGGCATCGGCGCTTACTTTGCAGCCGAGGAAGCGATTCGTGCCTTTCGTCCCGGTGTCAAACTCAAGGTTCATGCTCCGATGACAAACGAGCGAATATTACTCTCTCTTTATCAGTCCGATCTGGATTAAAGTTATGTTAGAGAGTAGTCAGCTTTGGTTTGAGTATTTACTTCGATTCGCACACCTTGTTGCTGGAGTGATTTGGATTGGTGAAAGCTTCTATTTTATCTGGTTAGATAGTGCTTTTACTCCGCCGCAAAATCCAAAGAAAAACGTCGATGGTGAAGTATTCATGGTTCACGGCGGATTCTATTATCAGGTTGAAAAGAGAAGAATTTACCCGGGGGAGCTTCCGAACTATCTGCATTGGTTTAAATGGGCGGCCACTTCCACTTGGCTCACAGGCTTTTTGCTGTTTGTGGTGCTTTATTACTCACGCGGTGCTTCTCTATTAGTTGCACGTGCGTCTCCATCCCCCTTGCTGCCAAGTGGCATGGGCCAAAGCGGAGCGATCTGCATTAGCATGGGGCTGATATTGGTCTCTTGGATCGTATACGACTTAGTCTGGCATCCCAAGCTTTTGGAAAAAGAGCTATTTAAATCAAAACGCTTAAGCTCACTTCTAACCCTGAGTTACTTTTCGTTATTGATCTATCTTTGCACCGAACTTTTTAACGGCAGAGGTGCATTTATCCAGATGGGTGTGATCTGGGGAACGATGATGGTCTTAAACGTTTGGATCAGGATCCTTCCCAATCAAAAGCGCATGTTAAATTCAGCGGAAAATGGAGAGGTCCCTGATTACTCTCTGGGGTTAAAGTCAAAGACGAGATCGGTTCACAATACTTATTTCATCTTTCCTGTACTCTTAATCATGTTGAGTAATCATTTTCCAGGCATCACGGAGCATGCTCAGAATTGGCTGTTGCTCATTATCCTCTCCGTTTCAGGGGCTCTAGTTAGACACGCAATGGTGGCAAAAGATAAGCGCCAGCGCTGGACATTACTTCCGGCAGCGCTCGGTTTACTCGCGCTGGTTTGGATGACTCAGCCCACGCGCGCCACAATACTAGATGATCATTTGGCTCGTCCCACTTATGCGGAGGTTGCAGGAATTATTTCGAATCGATGCCTTGCTTGTCATAGTTCCAACAACACCGACGATCTTTTTAAATTGGCGCCAAACGGAGTGTTGCTTGAGGACGAATCCCATGTTCTTGGCTTGCTTCCGCGAATTTATCAACGGGTCTTTGTGGATCGCACTATGCCGTTTGGGAATAAGACCGGAATAACTGAGGAGGAGCGTGAAAAGTTAGCCCGATTTAGTAGACCCTAATTCGGTTGATTCCACCGTCAGGAAAAACCTTCACCTTTATAAATCCCACCGGCTCGCGATTGTCTATCAAGAATTCCCTTGTATTTCCGGCAAAAGCCTTGACCTCAGATCTTTTAACCAAATCTCTCCATGAGCCCGCCTCTAGCGATTGCGCCCCAAGAATCTCTATCGCCATCGGATTATTATTTACGAAATATGTAAAATCAAAGACTATTGAACTTATCGGTGCGATCTTTCCCCCTAATTTGATCACCAGCTCCTCATAATGTCCGGGAATCCTGCTTCGCGCGGACTCAAACCCGTCAAACATATGTAGAGGGACAAACGGAGAAATAACTTGCGAGGCCGGGCCGTAGTGCTGGTTGGAAACTGATACTACCTCTCCACCATAATTTAAGTTAGCTCGATCCAATTTTCCGGATCCAAGATACTTGCCGATGGGAAGCGTAAGCTTTAGGGTTAGCGGCTTTTTTGATTTTGGAAGCGCGCGATCGAAGCGTCTCGGCTCGGCGGAATTGATAACTTTGAACGCGGCTGAAAGATCACTCGACAATTCAGCAAAGAGTCCCAGTCGAGAAAGACCACCGTCCGGATACATTTCAAT
>CAZJXY010000054.1:0-13194 GCA_964549925.1 uncultured Bdellovibrionales bacterium
GACCGGAACTTAACTTTTCGAAGGTATCGCTCAACTTTGAAGATGAAAACGCCAATCTCCGTTGAGCTTGGAGAGAAGCGATGTTGGTTCCCAGAGTTATTGCCATGTACTATCCTCCTTGAATGCCCCAACCATAGAAAAGCTATTCCTTTAGCTAATGCACCCGCTTGGGCACGATGTCAGCGAAATGCTGACACCTCATGGTTCGGTCTATTTGGCGGCAATGTTGGGATATAGAGTTCTAGATCTACATCTTACAACCGTAATTCCGCACACACACAAATCGGTTACAATGAAAGATTCGGAAGCGTAATCGAAAAGCTTTAGGGAAAAGATAACTAATTTTACGTTACGGTATGGATAGGCCTGAGGTAGCCAGCTGAGGACCCCGATATGGTGGGGTCCTCAGTGTACAATTTGCCTATACGTTTAGAATTATTGGGGCTTGTTAAGAGCCGAGTAACTGTAGTGCCAAGCTTGGCTGTTGGTTAGCTTGAGCAAGCACTGCAGCACCAGCTTGTTGTAAGATCCCAAGTCTGGTCAACTCTGCAGCTTCTACCGCAACGTCTACGTCTCTGATGCGGCTCTCGGCTGATGCAAAGTTTTCTCTTGCCACAGAGAGGTTGTTAATCGTCACTCTCAATCGTGATTCTGCCGCTCCAAGCGTACCACGCGTGCTGGTAATAGAACCAATCGCGTTTTGTACCGCATCAAGCGCAAGTCTTGCTGCCGATTGACCAAGTTCAATTGAAGCTCCGTTCACCGAATAGGTTAAAATTGAGGTGCCGGTAGGAGCAAGTCCAAGCGATGCAAGAGTTCCTTGCACACCTGAATATATAATCTGTGATGTCGATGCTGAATTGAAGCCTACTTGTAGAGAAACTTGAGAGTTTCCGGAAAGTAGTTTTACACCGTTAAATTCTGTGGTTACAGCAATACGCTCAATTTCTGATGCCAACGCTAAAAACTCGTTAGACAACGCTGAACGTTGTACCACCGAAAACACTCCGTTGGCTGATTGCTCAGAGAGCTCTGCTAGACGGGTTAATACTTGTGATATTTGGTCAAGCGCTGCGTCAGCAATCGCAATAACCGAGATACCGTCGTTAGCGTTTCGAATAGCAACTCCGGCTACTCTCTGCGATGCTCTTAACGCATCTGCAATCGCTAATCCAGCTGCGTCATCTGCAGCTCGGTTGATTCTTTGACCGGAACTTAACTTCTCAAATGTATTCGCTAATCCATTTGAGGAGAGTCCCAATCGCCTCTGCGCCTGTAATGACGCTATGTTTGTACCAAGTGTAATAGCCATTTCTCTTCCTCCGTGAAAGCAAACCAGACTTTAAACTGTTGCCACTGGCTTCCTTGCCAGATCACAACGAGCGCGAATCCACCTTGCGACGGATCACGAGACCGGTTGGCTAACTAAACATCATGTGGTGTTGATAGAAGATCTGAATGACCTCCTAGCTTCGCCACTGCTTTTTTGTTTGGGATTATTGAGAACTGGTAGGTACTGCTACTTTTAAATTCTCTTACTATTGTGGGGCAATTTCGAGAATTTTAAGCTACAGCTCTGCAACCATCCGCTAACTGCTATTGCTAAAAACGGCAGTTTCTTGAAGCCACTTGAATACAAAATGAATTGTCAGCGCAACAGCGTCGAAAAAAATTCATGTGCAGCGAAAGCTGATAATCTCGTCCCAGCGCCAGGGGGTCTTAGCTCTCTTGGAATAAGAGTTAATGGCGACCCTATCGGTAGTTGATTTGTGATTTAGCACTTTGAAAAAATGCTAAATAGGTTTTAGGGAGATGGCAAAGCCGAATCTACGAGTAGATTCGTCCCATCACCTCACCTAAAACCTGGGGAAGTAGCGAGGTACTAAGTCTGTTTCTCCTATTCTACCCTTTTTTCTTCTAAAAAAGGGTAGAACGGGGGTTACCTTGGCTTATTAGTTTATCCGAGTAACTGTAGTGCCAAGCTTGGCTGTTGGTTAGCTTGAGCAAGCACTGCAGCACCAGCTTGTTGTAAGATCCCAAGTCTGGTCAACTCTGCAGCTTCTACCGCAACGTCTACGTCTCTGATGCGGCTCTCGGCTGATGCAAAGTTTTCTCTTGCCACAGAGAGGTTGTTAATCGTCACTCTCAATCGTGATTCTGCCGCTCCAAGCGTACCACGCGTGCTGGTAATAGAACCAATCGCGTTTTGTACCGCATCAAGCGCAAGTCTTGCTGCCGATTGACCAAGTTCAATTGAAGCTCCGTTCACCGAATAGGTTAAAATTGAGGTGCCGGTAGGAGCAAGTCCAAGCGATGCAAGAGTTCCTTGCACACCTGAATATATAATCTGTGATGTCGATGCTGAATTGAAGCCTACTTGTAGAGAAACTTGAGAGTTTCCGGAAAGTAGTTTTACACCGTTAAATTCTGTGGTTACAGCAATACGCTCAATTTCTGATGCCAACGCTAAAAACTCGTTAGACAACGCTGAACGTTGTACCACCGAAAACACTCCGTTGGCTGATTGCTCAGAGAGCTCTGCTAGACGGGTTAATACTTGTGATATTTGGTCAAGCGCTGCGTCAGCAATCGCAATAACCGAGATACCGTCGTTAGCGTTTCGAATAGCAACTCCGGCTACTCTCTGCGATGCTCTTAACGCATCTGCAATCGCTAATCCAGCTGCGTCATCTGCAGCTCGGTTGATTCTTTGACCGGAACTTAACTTCTCAAATGTATTCGCTAATCCATTTGAGGAGAGTCCCAATCGCCTCTGCGCCTGTAATGACGCTATGTTTGTACCAAGTGTAATAGCCATTTCTCTTCCTCCGTGAAAGCAAACCAGACTTTAAACTGTTGCCACTGGCTTCCTTGCCAGATCACAACGAGCGCGAATCCACCTTGCGACGGATCACGAGACCGGTTGGCTAACTAAACATCATGTGGTGTTGATAGAAGATCTGAATGACCTCCTAGCTTCGCCACTGCTTTTTTGTTTGGGATTATTGAGAACTGGTAGGTACTGCTACTTTTAAATTCTCTTACTATTGTGGGGCAATTTCGAGAATTTTAAGCTACAGCTCTGCAACCATCCGCTAACTGCTGAGAGGAAGAACGGCTAATTTCAACTTGAGCTTTAGCTGAATCTTTCATTTAACATTCTTGCTAAAAATCGTAGTGAACTCAGCGCGTTAATTCGGATGACTCGTCCGGCAACTCGTAGGAACAGCTTTCGCAAAAATAGCGCTGATGGAATTTCAGAACAAATGGAATCGCCCCTAAAATGGCGCATGCTGAAACGGTATCTTGAGACAAAGTGAGGAAATTCCCCCAACTAACCACGATTACGGATGCAAAAAGCGCTAGTGGCCACTCCCCAAATACGATTGATAGGATATGCCTTTCGGAGAGCGCTCCGGATCGCTTGCAATTCGGGCACTTTTTGCATTTCTCACTCATAAGTTATTGACCTTAACCTAAGATCTAGAACTGTTATGCGTCCGAATGGCGACACTGTAACTGACTCTATCTATGCGCCAAGCTGCTGATATAACTATATAATTACCAGTTGTACGACTTTGTGGTTTCATCATGGTTATTGATATAATAGGAATAGATGGTCAGTCACAGGGAATTTTTTCCTTAACTGCGATGTAAATTTTTTAGGACGAGAATATGATTGTAAATAGGTTAGTTGCACTGCTCCTTCTAGGGCTCTTAATTTCCGGTTGTGAGAACCTCGGAGCGACAGAGAAAGGAGCAATCGGTGGTACAGCCCTCGGCGCAGGGCTTGGAGCAATCATAGGACATGAAACTGGACACACTGGAGCAGGAATTGCTATCGGCTCTGCCGCTGGCGCCTTGGCCGGTGGTGCGATTGGACTCCAGTCTGATCGTCAGGATCAACAGATGGAATCGCAAGAAGAGAGGTTGCGTCGACAGGAAGAGGAATTAGCCCGACAAAGGCGTGAACTTGAGGAGCTTCGTCGACAACGAGGTGACAGCTACCGTTATGACGATCAGCGCTACGATGACCGTGACAAAAATTACGACTCGAATCGTTACTAGATCTATAAGACTTACTCGTAAACCCAGCCTCAATCATTTTTGTAAAAAAATGATTGAGAATAGCTGGGCCAGCGAGCTCTTGGGGCAAGCCCCAAGGCGAGCAGCAGAAGATAAATAAACCGTATGCTATGAGCGCTAGAATGTCTTAAAACCCTTATTAACTCAGTGATTAGTGAATTTCCTGAAAGATTCTCGCAGCCACTAATTTTCGGCTGGGTTTTTGTTTTCTGCGGCGCAACTTGGCAAGCCAAGATTGCGCTCGCCCTACGCCATAAATTTTTTGTGAAAACTCAATGGCGTAGGGTTTATGTCAACTATTCCGGAGTTTAATCTCGCGTAAGCAATGCTGCTGCTGCCATTCCCCCGGCAGCGCATACACTTATCACTCCTCGTTTTAGCTTATGTCGCTTAAGCGAGTGAGCTAGGCTTGTCAACAATCGACCGCCAGTAGCGGCAAAGGGGTGCCCAAGAGCGATTGATCCGCCGTTCAGATTTATTTTCTCAGCGGGAATTTCGCCGATCGGAGCAATATCGAATTTGCTCCATCCATGCTTCCAGGCATGCATGTTGGCCAAAACCTGTGCGGCAAAGGCTTCGTGAATTTCAAATAGATCTATCTGGGAGAGAGATATTCCGGTACGTTTTAGTAACCTAGGCAAGGCAATCGCTGGCGCCATTAACAACCCATCCGACGGCGCAATTGCCGCAAATTCCAGCGCTTCTAGATAACAGAGAATTTCTCGTCCCGATTTCTTGGCTTGATCTTCAGACATAAAGAACACCGCTGAAGCACCGTCCGTTAGCGCACTGGAATTTCCCGCTGTAAGGGTGCCTCGCTCAGATCGGTCAAACACTGGCTTTAAGCTTGACAACTTCTCAAACGTTGTACCAGCTCTAACCAGGTTATCAGTATCAACCGAGGAATAGGGCTCAATTTCTGGCTGAATAATACCAGCCTCGTATGCCTTAGCGGCATTCTTATGACTCAAAAAGGCCAATTGGTCTTGCGCCTCCCTAGAGACCTTGTATTCCTTGGCTGTGATCTCAGTATGCTCACCCATAGTCAGCCCGGTTGATGGTTCTTTTGGGGATGGGGCTTGTGGTAGACACATTCCCGGCCTAAAGCTACTTAACAGTCGCAAACGCTCCCCAAACGATTTTGCTCGAGCAAGACCAAGAAAAAAATTTTCGGCTGAGGGATGTACCGATAGCGCTGGACGAGACATGGACTCGGCTCCGCCTGCAATCCCTGAGCTAATCCTCCCCGATTTAATTCCTTCTGCTACGTTGTTGGCAGCAACCAAACCACTGATGCAGTTATTGGAAACGAAATGAGCTCTAATAGAGGCGGATAACCCAGAGCGGATTACCGCTTCTCTGGCTAAGTTTGGTACTCTCGGATCGAGTAAGACGGTGCTAAAGACAAACTCGCCGATCTCTTGCTCCTTAATCTCTAGTCTACGCACCAAACTAGTTAAGGTGTGAATCGAGAGATCGAGCGTAGATGCCCTAGCGAATACCCCACCTGCCTTAACAAAAGGGGTTCGAATCCCCCCAACGATTGCGACCCGATTCATTGCTTACTCCGACTTTGAATTACGCTTATCAAGATGCCCTAGCGTACCCTTTTTTACGGCTTCCCGGAATTGCAAAAAAGTAAGGGCTGAAACAAGGTCACCCTCGTTCCAGCCCTGTGCCATATTAAGTGACGGATCTTGAAACTATCGTTATCTAAGCAGCAAACATCTCCATCTGCTTAGAGCTAAGGTGCTTTGGGTGTTTGACCACAAGTTTCTCGGGCGCTCTAAGTTGAATCGAGTGAATCAATGGATCAGCAGAGTCCGGTCTCAACCAATGAAATTTTCTCTCAAGCGAAAGAGCTTTAGCGATCTCAGGTGCAATCACTCGCCTATCTTCTTTGCTCGAATTGCTGCAAAGCGGTCTTACATGGATGAAATCTGCAGCATCAATCAAGGTTTCCGCAAAATGATCTGCGTCTTTTCTCCAGTCCCCATAGGGAAGTACTGGAGCAACCTGTAATGTAACTTCGACTCCGAATCGCCTTAGAGCACGTGCACATTGCAGTCGCTCTGAGACTCGCGGTAGTGTTGGAGTATAACGTCTCGATACCTCGTCAATGTTTGTCTCGACACCCAACGTGACCGAAACATGCTGACCTAACTTCTTCAGTACCGGCATAGCGATTACAAGTAGTGGGGAACGAGTCTGAACGATTAGCTGACCCGGTGTGTAGCGTTTGAACAGTTCCAGAAACTTCATGCTTGCATCAAACTTACCCTCAAATGGGAAGAACGGATCAGTTGTAGTTCCGAAGTAAATTACCGATCGAGAAAGGATTCCCTGGCGTGAAAGCCGCATTAAATGTAGTTCCAACTCATATAACGGATTTTCTTTATGTAGACAGTAGCGGCTTCGAAGGCGAATTAACTCTGTGTCGTCTCGAAGCCGCAATGTGAAATAGTCTCTTCGATCAGCTCCATCTGGAAGTTTCTGTTGTCCAAATGCTATTCCATTGGCAAAGGAATCGACGCTGTAGAAATACTGAAAAGTATCTGTCGTGGTTGACGCTTTTGGTTCAGTAACTTGGTTTTGATCCTCAATGACACAGATCTTCGTTTCCATAATAATTGACCCAGTAAAACCAGTGATTATCCCCTTTTACCGCATCGGCCATTAACTCGGCCTAATTCCAGGGGAAACTTTAACCTTCTTAAACTTAGGATGCGGATCGATTTAATTTGGTTCAAATTAGTTAAAGTAGCTCTAACCCCATTGACATTCCTCAAATTCATTCTTAGCTTTACGACTGTTTGATTATGAGCTAATCTTTTTATTATTGAGTACTTTTAGACATTTACGGCAATTGGCCGCGTAAACCTTTGGAGAGACTTCATGGCTGGCAATGTAAAGGAGATCGGAGATGGTGATTTTGGGGCAGAGGTTCTAAAATCAGACGTGCCAGTATTGGTTGATTTTTGGGCCCCTTGGTGCGGGCCATGTAAGAGTATCGCTCCAGTTATCGAAGAAATAGCTGCCGAATACAACGGGAAGATAAAGGTTGCTAAACTTAATGTTGATGACAATCCCCGAACCCCTACCGAATACGGCGTGCGCGGAATACCTAACCTAGTGATTTTCCGGGGTGGGCAGGTTGTGGAGCGAATCGTCGGAGCCGTTCCAAAAGATCAGTTAGTTGGCGCCATCGATAAAGTTTTGGGCTAATTTTCTTATTCTGCATAGATTGCTGGATTATCCTATTCACGCTAGAGTCTCAGGCCTATGCTGAGTTTAGTCCACAACTCAATAATTGCAGCGTTTATATACTCCAGCGTGATCTATTGCGCGCTCGCCTCTTACCAAACCGCGGTCGCTGACCAGGGTGATCCGGGTAGCGTTGAGGAACTTCCGCCATCTCGAAACCAGATAATGAAATTTACGAATGCGGGCATAGAGCCGCGCGTTGTTCGTATAAAAGCCACTGATAGCATACTCTTTTTCTTAAATGACAGTTCCGACGCTCTGGTTACTCTGGAGGTTGGATTCGGGGACAAATCAACTCACTGCTCCAGTAGTAATATGAAAATTGAGAAAGCTGGTATGGTGCGCTCAAAGGAACCCTTTCCACCCAAGGGATTCGCTACAGTTTGTTTTCATGACTCCGGTACATACCCGGTTAAAGTTTATGGTTTGAAAGGTAAATCTGAGTTTGAGACTGCATCTGTGATCGTGGAGTAATACTTGGTGAGCCCGTTTCAAAGAGAACTAACCACCGCGGCCTGTTTTTTTTCTGCTTTGGCAATGATTCTCTTTCTGTCGGGATGTGGACCAAAGATTCGCACTTCACCACATTCTGAAGAGTTGTCACATCTTAGTTCTCTTGCCGTACTTCCAATTGACCGAGACCCCAAAGGGGGCACCACAAAAGACCGTTTGGATTATCTTCGCTCTTCGCTCTCTTCCAAGCTGCGGTCACATGGATTTTCCGTGGTTGATGACAGCTTAGTAGACAAAGCTTGTGGTGATCGCTCTTGCTCAAGAAGTTCTGAGTTATTTGCGACTTATCGGCTCGACGGAGCGGTGCGGCTTGAGGTTGACTCGGTACGGCGCTCGAACTTTTTAGCCGGATATATAAACTCCGTGACTGGGGCCGTGACTATATCAAATTCAAAAACTGATGAGTTATTGTCGGTAAGTCTTACGGAGCAGGAACGCGGTGGTCTTCTTTTTAATACCGGCCAATTGGTAGAGGGGATAGTTAGCCAAATCGAGAATTCCGGGGAAATCAGCTTCACCCGTTTGGCTGATAGGTTTATAGACTCGATCATCCGAGAGTTACCAGAACCTGCTACACAAACTCAGAATGCCGAGGAGACTCCCGTTAGCTTAAGCGAAGTTAAGTTGAAGCAACTTCGTCCAGAGATTTATCAAGTATGTGCATACGGATCCCCTGCTTCAGAGGCACAGGTGCTGATAAAGGGCAGAGGCACTCCGCTTCGCAGCACTAAAGATGGCGAGTATTGCTCCGTAATTCGCATCGATAAGAGTCACATCGATAGCGCCGGTCTTCTGGTTGAATTGAAGTCCCCGTTTGGTCAAACTGCGCGACAGTCTGTTGCTCTGGAAACCGGCGACCCGTGCCTTCCAAAAAACTCCGTGCAGCTGATTAAACGTGGCCTGTTGAATCGTGTGGAGGTTGAATGTTTGAAATTGCGAGGCCAGTTGATCGCAAACGCATCTTGCACCGAAAATTCTCAGTGCGAGGTTGATAGGCTCTTGGTTTACCGAGGTCCGTCACTTGCCGGTCCTTATCGAAAGGTTGCGGAAGTGACATCAAACGGATGGACGGATCTGTCGGCAAATTCCCGCGAGCCATTTTTTTATCAAATCGTCTCAATGGGAAAAAGCGGCGCCTTTTCTACACCGCTAACCTTAAATAATGAAGGTGACTCAACGCCATGAGATCAGTCCTGATAGCTTTACTTATTTCATCCCTGGTGCTGGTGGGCTGCGCGGCAAAATACGAGAGCAAGGTCAGCTTTGATTTGAGCGACCCTTTGCGAGTGGCGGTGCTACCCTTCATGCAGGTCGACGATAAGGGTCAGGTAGTGATTCCGAATGAGTCGGATCTTTTGATCGATGAGCTATCGCTACTTTCGACAAAATTGAAAATGACACCTGCTAAAT
Source organism: uncultured Bdellovibrionales bacterium (assembly GCA_964549925.1). GTDB lineage: Bacteria > Bdellovibrionota_C > UBA2361 > UBA2361 > J135 > CAZJXY01. The sequence continues at coordinate 9,274 of CAZJXY010000054.1, forward strand.
ATGTGCAGAGCTTGGTTGAGAAGGAGCTTAGCGAAACAAATCTAAATTTAGTTTCCCCATCGTTTGTCGCATCTCAGTTAGTGCATAGTGGGATGGGTTCTCATGATCTGAACGGTTATAAGCTGATGGAAGTGAGTCAGCTGTCTCCTTTAAACCTCTGTGAAAGGCTAAGCTGTGATGCCTTATTGTACGGAAAGCTTTTGACTTGGGATCGAACTTACTACGGAGTTCAATCTCAATCGGATCTGGCACTTCAATTGAAGCTCGTTTCCGCAAAGGATGGTGCTACACTTTTCGAAGCAACATCAAAGGATTCTGATGGCCGCGGCATTTTTAAGATTCCAACTGGCATTTCAGACCTAGTTTTAGAACCGATAAAGGGTTTGAGTAACGACATTATCCTATCATTGGCAGTTAAGGTTGTTGAGAAGAGTCTGGCACCGTTGAAAGTGAGTGAACGGCCCGAATTTTTAAAGTCCCCACCACCCAGTATCTACGCTTCGGCCCACGACTCCACATCAGGCACTCTTTATCACGATCAATACTTAACGGTATTGGCATTCGGCACTCCTAAGACTCAGGCGTTTTTCTCAATCGGACGAGAGATCGCAAATATTCCTATGAGTGAAAAGAGTCCTGGTCACTTCATTGGAGAGTATTTCCCTCTCCCAACCGACCATTTCAACGATCTCCCAATTACGGTTTCACTAAGCGATAAGTATGGTAAAACGTCTCGGCAAGAAATTGGGACAGCTAAGTTAACTTTGAAATAGCCGGATCATCTCCCCACTACCCCTGCTAGCTTCCTGCAGTGAACTGCGTAAGCTTATAATTGCAGGATCTGTAATTCCAACGAACTTAGTCAATCGTCGTAGATTTGAGTCCCCTGGCGAGTTGTGTAAAACCGAATAAACCTTATCTTTGAATTGAGAGGGCTCCGAATTAGTAAAAATTCCGGGCCATTCATCATGGGTTGGGATGCGAACCTGGGAATACACAGTACGGCAAAATGAATCAAATCCAGGAATCATTAGGGCAAGCTCGGAGTAGCACCAATTGGAGAGGAGAAAGGAAAAGAATAGACCGACTAGGTAGCGTCCCATCTAAAACCGTAAATTTCCGAAAACCTAACTTGCTTCTTTCATTTTAGGCCACCCCAGCGCCCTACTCAAATGAAGTGCTGTGGCTGTCTGTACTCGTTTAATCAACCACCTGAAATTACTCATATATATTTAATCCAAACCCGCAGACTCACACTATTTTTGCTCAACTTTAGTTTATCAGCACACTTACCGACACAAATATTGGGATAGGAAAATTTCCGATCGAAATTCACGCCCAAAATTAAGGATTTGCAGGCTTCAATCATGGCAACCGGATATGAAAAGTACGACGCGTTGATAGTTGATCCAGAACTAGATACCAGAATGCGTTTGAAGCAGGCAACCACTGCCGTACATAACTTCGGGAAGGTCTATCAAGTTTCTTCTCTTCGAGAAGCCCTTCAGAAGTGCCACGGAGAGTCTTTGGTCGATGTAATTTTCATTAACTATAGATTTGATCGCGGTGACGTTGATGACTTCATCATTAAGGGTAAAGAATCCCCACAGGGTCAAGACGCAGCCTACGTATTGGTAATGCAAGCGAAAGATCAGGAAAGTTCTAAGATTGCTGATACGATGTTAAAAGGCTTCGATGGGCTTCTGTTCGAACCATACTCAGTAGACGTATTGGTTGAAATAACAAAAATTGCGGCAAAGGTTAAGGGTGACCGTAGAGTCCAGAGAGAGACTGCCGCGATTAAGTTTCTTCTCAAAGATGTGATCAATCAGCTCGATCAGATCTCTTTCAACCTTGCCCAAGGCAAAGAAGTAGGACCAAGCTTTAAAAAGTTTAAAGACGCGGCTGTCGTCCTACGAAGTTTTGAGGGCGAAAAACTCAAGAAGTACTTTGATCTGGCGGTTGACACATTTATGGATGCACCCACTCCAAAAAAAGTATTCTCACGAGTTAAATATGGCGGGGCAAGTTCACGCGTCAAGGCTAGGATGGAGAAGAAGAAGGCTGAATTGATGGCCCAATTGGGGGGCGCTGGAGCCGAGGAGCCGCCAAAACAATAGACTAATTCCGGCCGATTGTGGCAAACTCCCCAGCCTATGAAGGCGATAACCTGGTGGGAGGTCCACTTCAAATCTGATTCAATTGACGACTTAATAGGACACGCTGTCTTTAATGGCGCCGCTGGCGGTCAAGTGCTTGGTGATAATGCGGGTGTTCTCTTTGTACAAGGGGACGAGAAGCTCAAGCAGATTGCAACATTGCTCAAGCAATATGGCGTATGTGATCTTAAGTCGACTTTAGTGCAGGAAAAAAACTGGGTTCAACAGTGCGAACAGCTCTGGAATGAGGTCTCGATCGGTAACCTAAAAATCATTCCAATAGAGAGCTCAGCGAGTGTTGCTAATGACTGCGATCGGAAAAGTGATTCTTGTATATATCTTATTCCTGGCACCGGCTTTGGCACCGGGCATCATGCCACAACCGCAAAGTGCATCGAGTATCTGCAAGACCCAAGACTACAACAGATAAACCCATCCAACGCCCTGGATATCGGATGCGGCAGCGGGATTTTGGCAATAGCGATACACCGACTTTTCCCCTCAGCCAAGGTGTTAGCCCTCGATAACGATCCACTAGCTCTTGAAAATGCTGCCGATAACATCAGCATCAATCAAGCAACAGACTGGATTAAATTGCTATGCGGTGAGCTATCTACAGTGGCCGGTCGCTTTGAACTCATAGTTGCCAATATTTATGCGGAGGTTCTAATTCAATTGGAACCTAGGATTATAGAGCTGATCGATCGCAATGGGGTGTTAATATTATCAGGAATATCCTCAGCTAAACTCCCGCTACTTTTGGAGCGCTATAGGAATTGGGAAATTCTATCCAGCTCCGAGGACGCAGGCTGGTGCTCTCTCCTGCTTGCTCGATCCAAAGAATGAAGCTTATAATTCCCGCATGAAAGCCATATTTTTTGAACAACACGGTGGACCAGAGGTATTAAAGTTTGGTGAGATCCCAGATCCGAAGCCGAGCTTGGGTGAAGCATTGATTAGAGTAAGAGCTGTGGCCTTGAATCATCTGGATATCTGGGTGCGTCGAGGTTGGAAAGGACTCGCGCTAGAGATGCCGCACATCACTGGAAGCGATATCGCAGGTGAGATTGTCTCGGTCAACTCTGAGAACTCGGTATGGCAACCCGGCACCAGAGTGCTTGTTAATCCGGGTGTAAGTTCGATAGAGGATCAGTGGACGCGCAAGGGCGAGGAGAGCTTAAGTCCTGGATATCGAATCATAGGAGAACAACTCCCCGGCGGAATGGCAGAATACGTCAAGGTCCCTATCCGGAATGTATTTAAACTTCCAGATAATGTTTCATTCGTAAATGCAGCCGCGCCGGCCTTAGTCGGGACCACTTGCTGGCGTATGTTATTTAAGTGCGCCAATCTCCGGCCAGGGCATACTATTTTGATTGTTGGTGCCGGCGGCGGCGTTAACTCTTTAAGTATCGTTTTAGCTAAAGCTGCCGGAGCAACAGTTTATGCTTTAACCAGTAGCGAAGAGAAAGCGAGGCGCGCCCTGGCACTTGGTGCTCGAGAAGTAATTGACTATAAGAAAACCCCCCAATGGGCGATCGAGATTCTGAAGCTAACCAAAGGCCACGGGGTCGATGTAGTCATAGATAATGTCGGTGCAGCAACTTTTTCACAGAGTATTCGAGCCGTGTGCCGTGGGGGTAAGATTGTAACTGTCGGAAATACCAGTGGACCAATGATTACCTTTGACAACCGCTTGCTTTTTACAAAGCAGGTTTCGCTTATCGGTTCTACCATGGGAAGCAGCCAAGATTTCATCGAT
>CAZJXY010000055.1:0-13094 GCA_964549925.1 uncultured Bdellovibrionales bacterium
GATCACTAGACCAACCGGACGAGGAAGAGCGCTTCCAGGGAAACTTTCGGCGCGTTTTGTAAGAAAGCGCAGGATTTCGGTAACGATCACGTTGGCCATTGGCCGAAGCATTTCCAGCTCAGATTCACGCAGCTCAACGATAAACAATGTAGGCTCTTTAATTAGACACTCAAGGTCAATCTCATCGAAGTAGGTTGTAGCTCGAATTGCCTTTAAGTCCCAGGCGGCTAGTCGCATTGAAAGTTCAGATATAATAGTATCAGCGTTTTGTGACCCCGAACGCACTAATTCAACGAATGCCCGTGACGTTCGAATTGCTTCCGGATGAGCTTCTAACCAGTCGGCCATCTTTTTATTTCCACTCTGTACGATCTCGTGTACCCGCGGCATAGAGAGCCGATCGTTTTTATCATGCAGCAGACCGACCATAATAGAGTTTAGAACGGCCAATGCGTTATTGCGGAAGAAGGGGCTATCCGACTTTGATGACGGGTTGTCGGTTGCCATAACAATAGTGTTGGCAATTAACTTCGCATCTGTATCGTTTTGAATCTTTGAGAGGATGTTCCAGCCGTTTGAACGAGCAGTATCCAACGGGTTAAACAGAATAATCTTTTTCTTTGGATTATATTTCGCGGTCATCCCCGCCAGTTTTCGCCACATTTCAGGCTTAGAGTCGATCACGATGGTAGAGCGCATTGGATCCAAACAGTCGCTGTACAAAACCGGCAGGATTAATTTGGTAGTTTTTCCTGATCCGGTCTTGGCCACTATCAACACGTGCCTATTACGTTCACCGCTTGGGATATAAAATTTAGCCTTTTTATAAAGTACTCCACCTGCACCCCTGAGACCTTCAACTTCCAGCACTGTATCCCCGGGCTTACCGGACGGAACTACCCAAGGCTTGATCTGCTCAATCGAGGCAAAATCGGCGCTTCCTAATTCGTTAGATTTTGATCGCTCGGGTCTGGCGGATTTACTGCCGGTGGTGAAAAGATCTATTATTCCCGGGGTTCCGGCCAAATCAGGCTTCTTAATCATGTGGACAGCCACAAAGATCAGATATGCCACGATCAGTACGAAAAACGATTCTTCAAAAATAGTCCGTGAGGCAAGCGGGGCAACTAGCGAGTTAAAGATTGGCTCAAGCACTGGAATTGGAGATTTGGAGTAAGTCGGAGTTTCAAGATACCGTGCAGCAAACTGAAGTTGTCGGGTGGCCCATTCTGGAAAGAAAGTTTGAGCTGAGGCGTAACCCAGGAAAAGCAAACTGAGGATTCCTGGAACTATCGTATCTTTCTGTTTTTTGTACTGAACGAAGAGTAAGTATAGACCTAACCCAAAGAGTGGACCTGTAGCGAGCAGTCCACCGCTCTGGACGATGTTAGCAAGTAATTCTAATAGCGCGAGCTCAAATTGGCGTAACATCTTTTCTCTAGTTTCTTCTCGTAATAGCTGTGTTGAAAGACCTAGTTACCCTTTCGGTGACAGGCTCCAAGTCCAGTAACTTACCCCTAATGTTATTGGCTCGAACAGTGGCCTGGTTGCATATTGTACACTGCTTCGGTCTGTGATCTAAGGAAAGTACCAATCCAGTCAATAATTACCTGAAATCATTATCTAAAATATTGGGGCTCATTGATTAACTGCAACCTTCGGTGCCTCTCGGAGGGCCGCATCCAAGGCTGCACGAAGCTTCTCCGGCCCGATCGGTTTTTTTAAGACTTCAATCGCTCCACCTTCGATTAGTGGTCGAGTCTGTTCGGATGGGGCTCCGCTAAAACCAATTACTTTAAGATCCTTACTTAAGCGCCTCAACTCCTTAAGTACAGCGGCGCCATCCATGCCGGGCATTACCGCGTCGAGCAATGCGACTTTTAAACTTTTCTGATGGGCTCTCAGTAAGCCAAAAGCTCGATTCGCATCGTCAGCAACAACGCATCTATAATTGAGGTCTCTCAGTAGCGTTCCGATAGTTTCAAGCACCATTCTGTCATCATCGATTACTAAGATTTCAGGATTAATTACGACGGCAGGGTCGGGATCAAAAGCCTGATGCGACGGATCTATCTTTTCGATTGCCGGTAAGTAAATTGACACCACGGTGCCTGCACCCTCCTTACTTTCAAGCGTAATTCCACCATTTAGTTTTCTTACGATGGCGAAAGCTTTGGAAAGTCCAAGTCCCGACGTCTTGATACCGACGCCTGTCGCAGGATCGTGCTCCTTGGTCGTAAAGAAAGGCTCAAGGCAGCGAGTTTTAGTTGACTCCGGCATACCCCTTCCCGAATCTGAAATAGAGATCTTGGCGTAATACCCGGCTTTAAGATCATTCACCTCGGTATCGCGTAATGTCACGGCGCTTGTACGTAGCGTGATGCTGGAGGTCGATTTAGCTTCGGTTGGGATTGACTCTTTGGCATTCTTGACGATTGCCTCGATCACCTCTACTAGCTGCTCCTCTTCAGCTCTTACCTTTGGCGTACTTCCAAATGTCACTGCAATCTTAATTCCACTGCCGAATAAGTTCTGTACTTTAGCTAAAGCAGCCATGGCCACAGTATTGATATCGGCACTAGAACTTGCGCCGGAACTTTTCTCGTTAAACACAATAAGCTGGCGCGTTAATTCCGAGGAGCGATCTACTATATCCATGATCGTGTTACCGGCTTGCCTAACTAAGGCAGCATTCTCCGGGTGATTAACCAATATTGCCGCCTGACCTAATATGCCTTGAAGCGCGTTATTAAAATTATGCGCTACTCCTGCTGCCAGCAACCCCAGTCCTTCGACTTTCTGTAGCTGTGAGAGGTGCTGTTCCAACCTGACTGACTCAGTAATGTCGGAGACGGTGAAAAGTAACCCTTCGATAACTCCACGATTTGAAAGCGGGTGAATCTCCAGACTATAGACCCCGTCGCCAAGTGAGATACGCGAGCGATGGCGATCCGTTTTGCCATCGATAAGCTCCTGCATGATCTTATTATAGTGATCCTTCAAATCCTTATCGCCGAATGAAGCCAGTAGAGGTCTTCCGATGCGAAACTGCTCAGACTTAAAACTCAGATCGCCGAAATTGAACCCCTCCTTAATCCGTGATCGGTTTACTCTCAAAAGCCGCATGTCCCGATCGACTGTAAAAACCATTGCCGGGAAAGCCGACAAAATGGCAGCAACTGAGTCTGGGCCAGCTAATTGAGAGACCTCGCCAGTGAATTCATCGGAAAGATCGATAATCATCCCTTCAAAGAGCGAATCTTCTTTTATTTCACTTGTACCAGCACGGCAGTGTAGCCAGCGTACTTCGTTGGTGTCAGGTCTGATCCAACGATAAGTCGCTCGATACTCTTTCTTCTGCGTTAAAGCATTCTCTAAGTCCGTCATCAAAAGATAGCGGTCATCGGGGTGAACATGTCGTAGGAATAAGTTGCCATCACGAGCTATGGCAAAATCTTTAACGCCGAGTACCTCGGCCGAATTATCGCTCCAAGAAACTACCGACTTAAATTTAAGGGAGTAAGAAAATAGAAAAATTCTGGCTCGAAAGGTAAGGGTGTCTATTAAGTGTCCCGCACCTGGTTTTGTCGTCTCTCCGTCTCCGGCAGGGTCAAAATTTTTTAACGTCATTCTCGCTCTGAAATTTTTTTAATTCGCGAGAAAACCTATGACCTAACTCATTCCACCTATCGAGCCGGAGTATAGCGGAGAAATCTTGCATAAAGAATGAGAAAGTGAACCCCCACAAGAATTTCCAGGTTTGCTTGATGCGCCAACCCGTTCCGCGCTTATTGTCGTAACTAACTGATAATAGAGCGAAATTCCTTTTGAGAGGAAACCCTTTGAGTCATTTCCCGGATAGCGGCTGAACTGATATAGCAGTAAGCAATGGGCCACAACACGATCGGTAGTTTGAAAATAGCAATTCTTGGAACGCGTGGGATTCCTGCTAGGTATGGCGGCTTTGAGACGTTTGCTGAAGAGCTCTCTAAAAGATTGGTTGCGCGCGGGCATCAGGTTTCGGTCTATGCCAGGAAGGGATTTTTCGCCGCATATACCGGAGAGTCGGTTGTATTTGGCGCTAGAGTTATCGCAACCCCGACCATTTTCCATAAGTACCTCGAGACCCCGCTTCATGCCTTGACCTCATTTATTGATCTCTTTAGACGACGAGTTGATGTTGTTCTGTTATGTAATGCAGCCAATGCGCCGCTTAGTTGGCTTCTAAAATTGCGTGGTGTGCCATTTGCGATAAATGTAGATGGAATTGAAAGAAAACGAGCTAAATGGAATATTTTCGGGCGAATCTGGTATCTGCTTGGAGAATACTCCACCCTTTTTTTTGCCGATCGAATTATCGCTGATGCTGAGGTAATCTCTGAGTATTGGACCAAACGGTATGGAATTGAAACGAGTGTAATAGCCTATGGCGCTAACCCCTGGCGGCACGAGGCTGGAGATGTTTTAGCCACTTTCGGATTGAAGCCAGCTAACTACATTCTTTATGTCAGTCGGCTAGAGCCGGAAAATAATGCCTTGGGTGTGATTGAGGCTTATAGGCAGACATCCACTGAATTGCCATTAGTGATTGTTGGGGATGCTCCGTACGCTGACGCCTACAAGCAGAAGCTAAAAGCTCTTGCAACGGAAGTAGAGCAGGGGAGTAAAAAGCGAGTAGTCTTTACCTGGTATCAGTTTGGAGATGCATATCGAGAGCTGCAGAGTAACTGTACGATTTATATACAAGCCACCGAAGTAGGCGGCACGCATCCGGCCCTGATTGAATCGATGGCCTTTGGAAACTGTGTAGTCGCCAATGGGACACCGGAAAATATCGAGGTTCTGGGAGATGCGGGGGTAATTTATCGAAAGAACGATTTTACTGATCTTGCCGCCAAACTCTCATTTCTTTTAAACGACAATGATTCCTGCAAACAACTAAGGAAACGCGCGGCAGAGAGAGCGGCAAAACTTTATAATTGGGAACTAATCACCGATCAGTATGAGCGGTTGTTGGGGAGCTTATGCACCAGAGCCAAAGTAATAAAACCTCAGCCAACGGAAGGAATGTAATCTCTCTTATAAACTTGGGAGAGCTCCTCGATCAGACTATCCTTGATGGAGCTTAATAAGTGTCCGCTCGCGGGAAGGTCCCTAAGCGCTTCGCTGCAACTTAAAATCACGGCTCCGTATTTCGCTCTAAGCCCTGCTTTCTTTGGTCCGTCCGCCAACTTTCCAAGTCCGAAAGCATTTTTGGAGAAATCGGATAACTTAATAAGGAAAGTTTCAGGATCTTTTTTAAGAATTTCTAGAAAGTGCTCCTTATAAAAGTGGATCTTGAGTTCATCTTCACTTCTTCTATCACCTTCAAGCTGTGCCTGAGTAACCATCGCTTTGAAATCCGGATTTGTAAGATGTCCGACCATCTCTGCCACTCTGGGAGTAAAATGCTCTCCGAGAAGTCGAAGGGCCTGAGACTGAACTTGGGCTTCATTTGCAACTTTAGCTCCAAGTACGGAGATCAATCTATGCGGCTGATCTTCGACCGAGTCGTGTAAAAGAGCAGCCATAATCGCGTCAGCGTTACGGACTCCGAATTTCGTGATTAAAGTGATCGCAACTTCTAAGGGGTGGTTCACATATGGCTCTCCATCCGGCCTGGGTTTCTGATAAAAATGGACGGATAGGGAGAGGTCTCTGGCTGAAGCAATTTTTGCCCTGTCAGAAAGCGCAAATTCTTCAGTCAGCTGCGTTAGCTGGGAGATTAATTCGCGCGTCTTTGCGAAAGGCTGAGCCCGAGCGATCTCGGTTAAAGCTATAAGATCTTGGTCGGTGATCTGCGGACTAAGATTTGAGGTAATTGGTCTATCCAGAAGATCCCTCCAACGCCTCGAACATTACATCACCGCGTAATACTTTAACACTCTCGGTCTCATAAATGATTCCACCTGGGCTTAAGAGCTCTGACCATTGAGTAGCAGGAGCTTTGATTATAGCCTTATCACTTGCAGAAAGATTTTCGACCTCTACACCGGGAAGTTTTGAAAGGGCTTTAAGTAAAGGTGCCTTAATTGCGGCGTATTCGGCTGTTAGTTCCCCGTAGAATTCTCTACGTGTTACCTCAGGCGGGTGAGGTATCTCACGAATAGGATCGGTCCACTCAAGGATATATGTAAAACTCTGTGCCGGATCCGGAGCAGAAGCAATCTCGGCCAAAATTGACGCGGGGATTCTTGCTTCATCGGGAGATCTCTTAGGATTTGAATTCGATGAGGAAGGGGAATTGACAGGGTCCATGGGTACACACTCCAAATGCTTTACAAGCATCAGACGATAGCAATGCGCCGGAAGATTTTCAACTGGGTTTAGTTCCCAGTTATAATTGGGGGTGTTCAATAAGAGAGTAAGAGGAGCTTGGCGATTCTTGCAGCTTATGATAGGCGGAGGCTTTCCCCTATCCGAATCTAATATCATTCAGACTTCGAACAAAACTTACGTGCTCATGATAAGGAACACTATCACCCACTGCTCTTAAGGACTGTCCGATTGGCACTTGCAATTTTCCTAGCGGCTTATGCGGACGAATTATGGCATGTCCCACAACTCGAGGCGCTTGGAGCGCCTCATCTAGACTGTCTCCAATGTATAGTACTTCCGAGGGGTCGTCCCCGAGTAAAGCAATAATCTCTTTGAAAGCTTGCGGGTCAGCCTTCGAACTTGATCTTAGACAGTGCCGATCGATGCTGAAAACTTTGTGAAAACGATCACCTACTCCAGCGCGATCGATCATCATCTCTGCCACCTCTAGCAGACTAGCCGTGAAGATTGCCGGCGGACGCGAAACTATCTCTCGTGTGCGCCGATCGAACCGATCAGCGTCTGTAAGAACAGAGACGGGGGGACAGTTTCTTATTTGATCGAGACGTACCGCCCCGACGAATTTGAGGAAATGCGTCATAAAGTTATCAAAGTCATCCGGCACACCTCGAATACCGAACTCCTTTCCGATACTATGGATGCCGATTAATACTTCTGTGTATGATTTACCTTTATACTCTAAAATTCGCGGCCATAGTTGCTGTTTGTATAGTTCATTAAAGTTAGCAATCGTTCCAGCGGAAGCAAGCGATTCACGAAAAAGAAAGCTATGCATCGCGGAGGTGTCGAGATAGGAATCATCTAGGTCCCAAAGAACGCGTCGAGTCTGATTTGGGAATAGCGGGGTATCGTAGGACAGGGGCATTCCCACCTCACTTAACTCACCACGCTCATAACCGATCAAGCTGGTGCTCAGTGGCCCATGTTCCTCGATTTGCTCGAGGTTAGCTTTGAGAGCCTCCTCCCAGTCTGGATTAGATCCCATATAGTCACTCCGCTTTAGTCACAATGCCAGCGATAACGTTATGGAGTGGATTCGATATTTTGTGCGGATGTGTTCTCTAAACTTAAAGTTTAGCCGAGGAAGGTATTCGCTAAAGACTCGAAAAGACGGCAAAACTTGCGCTTTCTAGCGACAGATAAAGCTTAAATACTTGCTTTCAAATGCCGCTCGATCCAATCGAAAATAATCGTCAATGGCCGTATATCCCAACTCCTTATTCCCTTTAATTTCCAAGTGTCTCGAAGTTCCAAACCATCTGGCCAACTTAGATGAATAGAACAACCGATCTGAGTAAATTAGGACTGAGTGCTCTCCATTGCAGGAAATTTCAATAAAATCGCTCTCAGATCGGTTCAAGCCAAAACTTGTCGCTGCCATCGCTGATTCGGCACTTTGGTAATTCACTAATCCGCGTTTGTAGCACTCTTCGAATTTGGCTAGAGCTTGCTTTAGATCACACTCACCGCGGTCAACGACTGATAGATCCGGTTCCTCAAATTCGTAAAGCTTAATCGGATTCATGCAAAGTCGAACTAGTAAATTTGCCAATCCAGGTTTTTCGAGAACCGACAGACCTTCGATCAGGATCGTAGAAGCAGCTAAGTTCCGTAAATCCTGCTTTTCTCATCATACCGCGAGAGGGGGCATTTTCTTCGTGGCAATCTATGTGGATCTCTTTAATCCCTCGGGCGGTCAAGGCAGCCTTCACCTCTTTTAATAACGCCGCACCTAATCCCTTACCGCTGTGACCTCGGTGAACTACCACATCCCCGATGTATCCAGTGTTCTCAATTACGGCCTTCGGGGAATGGGCTGGGAAGCGAATCAGTTGGTCATAGGCGATCGCAAAGCCGACGAGATTAAGGTTTTGCTCGACCAATACGGCGATGGCCCTGCCGGATGCGACGTCTGCAAGTTCTTCTTCGACGCCCTCTGGCGGGAGATAATTCCAGTCATTCGGGCCATGCTCTAAGAGCAGCTCTCGCATCTTTCCAATGTCGCTGGGTATCGCAGATCTGAAATCATACTGCATAAATCACCACGGGAATCCGCACAGGTCTATCTTGTCAGCGATAAATCGCGAACGATCTCGGGTATAAACCATGACGTTTTGCGTCCAAGTAATCTTTCCCCCGGGTTGATCGAATACTAAGGAGCCAGTGGCTGACTGCCAGCCCAATCGTTGGTAAAAGGGTACCAACTCATCGGCACACAGAAGCAGCCCTAGCTCCACGTTGAGGGTTTCGAAAATCCACTTTGCAACAAAACCCATGGCGAGCGATGAGTAACCATTACCCCTGAAAGGCGGAGGGGTAATTACATTGTTAATCCCGGCCAACTGAACACTCCTCTTGTCGATTAGCGCTTCCCGTTCGACCACATTGAGAAAGCTTCTAAGCTCGCCACCCACACGCACTACTATCGACCATGTGGGGGTTGCCCACTTGTATTTCTGAACGATCGGGATATGGCCAAATTCAGCGTAGGTATACTGCTCGATCGCTGTACGTAGGTCGCCGGGAAGATCGCTTGAGGAGAATGCTTCAACAATCGGGCGTGGAGTGCTGGTATCAGGCATATTCTACAAAATAGTTACTGCGCTAAGCATATCGGTAGTTACACTATTTTGCGAGCATAAAGATCTTAATCGAGATTCGATCTTCCGGCTCTACGTTCCCGAACCGCTACCGGATTGATCTCAAGTCTACGCAATTTTAATGCGTTTCTGGGTATTACTTCAGCCTTTGGCGAATTGTTGTTTTGGGCTGAAAGGAAATTCAAAAAAGAGCACTCGTTCCCAATTCGTCTCTATCTGGATAACTCAGGGAGAAGCCCTGATCATATTGTGCGACATCGCTCAACTCGATCTCTAAAACTCCATCCCCAGCGAGAGCTGGCCATGCAGTATAATGATCAACCCTTCCGTTGCCATTAGAAACGTGAGCGTTCTCGATCCGCAACTTTTTCCCGTCATAGAATGTCAAATCACCAGCAACTTGAATCCAAGGCCCGGCCTGCCTGCCAAAGATAGTATCTGGATCAACCCTACTTTGTTCAAGGCCTACCCTTAATCTTAATTCAATACTATGGCAAACCATTAGCGGGGTCGACTTATCTGTGTATGGCACCTTCGCTGTTGGAGAGAAAAGATCTTCCGATGCCGTCTTCGATGAGTCTAAACTTGCCATACACACCCTTGTGACTAAGTTTTTGTCAATCTAGTTATGTAGGTTCTGATCGAATAGGTGCTCTCCGAGTTGCTATCCCTTAAAAATGGTAATTTAATTCACAAGGTAAGATATCTCTCTCCGTTTTCCCCAATCCCATCCAGGCAAGGTGCTGAAAGTGTAAACTAGCCACCCTAGTTATCCAATTTCTGCCAAAACTTATGAATTGTAATACGACATCTCAAAAATCAACTCGCGCGTATGGCGCAGCACGCAGCCGGCCCGAGGGCGCGGTCACCGAAAGACTAAATTTCTTCCACGGAGTTGAGACCGCGTCTTTCGATTATAAATGGATTTCGTCTTATTAATAGAAAGACCATTCTAGAGTTAACAACACCAAACTTGGGCCAAATGGCATAACCTCTGGTATTTAGCTCCGCGCGCAACAGGTTTAGTATGGCAGCTCGCGAACCGGAAATTGAGTCTGTACATTCCGGAGATCCACTGGAGTTATGCGCGATTGATGTAGGAGGTGCGCGCGCACCATCCCCTAGCAAGGTTTCGGAAATTTTACTCACGATTGAAGGTTTCCAAGACTTGGTTGAAAAGTTGGAGCGAGATGTTCGCCAACCGGCTGTTCGTGAATTAGTGGAGCCTTTGTTGGGCACGACATTTCCAATTGGTGAAAGTACATACCTGCTGCAATCTTTTTTAGGCTCTGGTGCGGAAGGGATTGTTTTCAGAGCGATAGATACTCGAAGAGACGAGCCAGTTGCGCTAAAACTTTCAAGTTTGTTTTCTTTGAACGAGGGAGAAGAATTTTGGGTGCATTCGTTCGATAAGGGCACTGCTGGGGACTGCTTTCAGCGTGAAGTGCGTGCGCTTAGGCAGTTACAAAGATTTAATGTGCCGAATGTGCAACAATTCGTTCGAGCAGCAACGCTGCGGGATCCGGAAAGTGATAAGAATTGTGGGATCTTAGTCACACGGATTGCACCGGGAGAACCGCTCTCCGTCATTGAGGATCGTGCTATCAGGGGAGATTTGCCGCTTGGAATAATGGCATCTGCATACGGTCGCATAGCTCCTGCCTTGGTTAAGATCGCAGCATGTGGGCTATCGCTGGACGAGGTTTCGATAGATAATATGGTAGCGAATGTCAGTGCGAGCAATAAATTAACCGGGCTTACAATATTAGATTTCGCTACCGCCATTTTCTATCCACCTAACCAGATTGAATTGGCGCACCAGGATATATTAAATGAATTCTACATTAGAGGGATGGCATCGGAGCGCTTTCCTGAGCTCGATAGAGGTAGACGGCCCATAATTGAATCTTTTTTCGAAGCGATGCGAGAAATTCGTCATGATTTAGTAAGTGGACAGATTTCTATGCGTCAATATCAAAACAGACTGAGAAATATTGCGTCACTCAGGTAAATTCGGGAGTTTTTTCTGTTCGTGTTCGAACGAGGGTTAACGGCACTGGCCTGACGACACGGGCCACTGAGACACGAGTCTACAAAAATTTTGCCCCGTGTCTTCAGGTCCGATTGGCCTTAATTGTGAGTCAGCGGCCATTTGGCGCTACAAGTCATAAATACTGCGCCAGTCACGTTCCGGTATTCGGATAGTATAACGGCTTCATATTTTTTAAGGTCCGGTGCACCAACTGATCGAACATCTAGGGTAACCTCTGAACTCCCTCCTGCTTTGAATCGTGCTGATTCAATTCTGCCGTCCGGAAATTTGTCGTACCAAAGAACCTTAAATGGTTCTTGTGCGGGAACATACGGCCTATCACGCCGATTTGTAGTAAAGTTTATCGAAGTTCTTTCATGCAGAAGCTTCTTGAGATTGATCTCTGTATTATCACCTTGGGCTGGGGACATTGAATAAGATGAAAAATTGCCATACCCGGAGTCAACTCTGCATAACAGTAAGGGGTAGGAATCTTCGGAATGAGCCAGCGAGATTGGCACTGCAAAGATAGCTAAGGTGCCTAAAAGGATTTTAATTGGCTTTTCGATTCTTGACATGGATGAGCCGTATAACTGTTATGATCCTATACCATTGAGCAAATAAGAAAAACTCTCCCTGAGATTACAGCGGTAATTTTATCTAGGCTGAATTTACTAGTGTGCCAAGCGTGATACACTATAGCGTATAAGGCTCGAGTAACAAATCCTATGACCAGCCCGCAACCCGATCCCTTTAGACACTCTAACGCTGTGCCGGAGGTCGGATCTCCATCTCGTATTGAAAAGGAACATACCGGAGGAGACGACCCGAAAGGCCCTGAACTTAGCCCTTTGTTTGAGGCTCGCTTTCAGGATCGCACCAATTCGACGCCATCGTCCGCAGATCCTGGAGCCAGACCAACGCGAGAGCTCACAGCCGAGCCGCTGTGCTTCGCCAATCGAACCGAGGCCCTTGAAATTGCCTACTCGGCCTTCCCGCGAAAAACTGATCAAGAAGCGCTGAAGCTCAGCTTCCGACTTTACAGTTGCGGAATTAGAACCCTCCCAGAGAAAACTCTCGGTAAGTGGGGCTGGAGCACCATGACGGACTATCGCCTCTGGAGAGACGAAAATGGCGAAGCAATCGCTTTTAGTGGAAATTGGAAGTTGGGGCGTACGCCCGAGGCGTTGTGGATCGGCTGGGTAGGCGTAAAGCCAACTGCTCGTGGGGGTGTTGGCACGTACATCATCAATCAAATTGAGGCCGAGGCGCGCGAGGCTGGCTACAAGGAACTCATGTTGTATCACAAGACTGCGAATGAGAAACTGAGCCGTCTTTATACCAGGCTAGGGTTCGATTTTGTAGAAACCAGTACGGCTTGGGGTGAGGAGGTGACTGTTAGGAGCAAGAACCTCAGCCAGCCAAACGGAAATACACTCTAAATACGGCTAAAAATGGGCAGATGACGTCAACTGCCACCGGCGCCAAGTGCGTTAGCAGTGCGGATACGTAAAGGCAGAATTATATTCCTCCACACTCACTAGCCTTCAAACTTGTCTCGCGCATTAAAAAAAGCTTGTTCCGCTCGCGAAACCTGCCGAGCCGGAAAGTAACCTAATAACAAACATTCCCAGGCGTGTTGTCTCATTGCGCTTAGATCGTCTGCTTTAATCTCAGGTTTAAAGGTGGCTGAAATTAGAGTGTTAAAACCGTTTGGAGTTTCAGAATCAAGTTCGGACGAGATTACATTGAGCAGATGTTCAGCGCCTGTATGCCGAGCCAGGAATAATCGAACCTCCTCTGGACCTATCACTAAATTCCGCATTGGCATGCTCAGACGGAAGTCGAGTTGCCCTCTGGTAATTCCGAGCAGATTATCCCCGTTACTTATGGTTGGAAAGCCAGCTTCAACCTCGGGCGTAATTTTGGATTGCATTTTGTCATTCCCTATTTCGACAGCAAGGTTGATCGCAATTCGCCCAAAGCGTCGTGCGCCACCGCCGTCAATTGCTCAAATCGAGCAGGATTCTGAAGTTCTTCAGTCGTACCATTAATTTTCTCGCGAGCACCCACGGCATCCAACG
>CAZJXY010000056.1:0-13062 GCA_964549925.1 uncultured Bdellovibrionales bacterium
CCAATCAGTACTCACAAGCTGAAGGTGCTCCGAAGTGGAGATATAATGATAGTCAGGCGAGTGCTCTGACCGAAACAAGTCAGCAGGAAGTTGCTCCTGCAGCTTCGAGAAATCAGGATGTTTTTAATCTATTTCTCTAGTCGAAAGCAGGTAACTACCGTCCTTCAATCTGAGAAATTATCCCGAGTTTTTGCGCCTCGCTTAACGCTGGCTTTGAACCATACACCACTACGGTGTGCTCCTCCGAAAAGGCCCGCTCGATCTGGTCGGCAATAGAATGAATTTCGGCTAATGTTAGATCTGCAACCTCCGCGCGAATCAGATCCCTGCTTTCAATGGATCTCTTGGATCTATGGTCTTCGATCGCATTCAGTCCTCGAATTACCGCCGGCAACTCCGCATCAATCGCATTAACTGTCATCACCTTATCTCGCCTAAGGTGGTCTTCAGTTACTTCATCTCGCAAAAATTCTGGAACTCTTTTGTAGACATCTAATGTGCGGGCAATATGCGGGTCCTGCCAGGAAAGAAATTGCAACGCTCCGGATCTTGGATCAAAGAAGGCAGATGACCCATAAGCACCACCTTTACTTCGTACTTCACCATTTAGATATCTCTCAAGCAGAGAACAGACTACAGCAACCTTTCCTTCATTGGGAGTCGGTCTTCCATCGGCTTCTCTCAACGTTACTCTTGCGCCGACATAGTTACTGTCCGCCGGCATAATGATGCCAAGGGAGATCTGGGTTGGAACGAAGAGCTCCTGAGCATTCGTGGGAACATCAGTCTTTAATCGTGGTGTTAGGCTCTTTAGCTCCTGCTCAAGCATCGGCTCGAATCTGTTCCAATTTTCATCATCGATACAAACATTGACTGAAAGTCCCTCTTTACGGCCGATTTTTTGCCAAACCGACTCAAACTCAGAGACAACCCCGGGCCAATCTTTCTCAACCTTTTCCTTTAAGTGATATAGAAAGCTTAGCTGTTGCTCTATAGAGCCGATGGCGGCTAAGGAGCCACTGGCTGTTGAGCCCTCAACGAGTTTTGATACTACCGCCTGTCGAAGAGCGCCTGGGTCAAAGCGACTGAGTTCCAGATTTGTAATTGATTTCTGAATTAAATTGCCAAGAAACTCAGGGCGGTTAAACTCGGGCTGCTTTAAAGGATCGGTAACAAGTTCCAACATTCTTTCGAACTGATCAGGCTTAGCCTCGGCGTTAATCCGAAGTACAACTTCCGGCCAACGCATCGCGTCAGGAGTAGCGGTTTTCTCGCTTCTAAACTCAAGCTTGGCGGAAACACCGCCGGTATGCGCCCCGATCTTTGCAGCGTAACTGCCCTCAGCCTCACCCTTTGATCCACACACCGTCAGCATCATGCCGATAACTTGAGCGATCTGCAGTTCATCCTTAGAAAGCCCGCTTGCAGATAATTCAATCCCCAGATTAGCGATCCCATGAGTTTGTTCCGATGCGCGATACACAGTAACACCCTCCACCTCACTTACACTCAAACGCACGCGCGGATGGGTACGAAAGGATTCTGGAATTTGAGCCACCGGGAAGCCCGCTCTTGAATTATCATTGCGCCTTTGATCTTCAAGCTCACTCAGACGCTTTGCTTCAGCCTTGACACGCTCTAGTCCTTCCGGTCCGAGTGCCGCAGCCTGCGAATCGATCCAATCCTCCTGCTGGGCAAGCCAATCATCCATTAACCCAGTATCTGGAACGTGAATCACGTCGATTCGATTCGGATTATTTAGAATGTGCTTTTCAACCAACTTTTCAAAAACCGCCTCACCCTTTAAGAGTTTCTCCCTGAGCTTCGATAGCTTCTCCTCTGTAGTAAGCTCATCGCCTTTAAATTCACCTCGCCATGCGTGCTCCAAAGCGTGGGCTAATACTGCCTCCCCGCGCTTCGGACTTGCCTGCTCCCGTTTTGCCGCGTACTCACGGGAGTTAATGGCGGCCTCGACTAACTCCGGCGGAAACCCGTCTTTGACTAACTTGGTTAAGGTCTCTACGACAATTACTGAAGATTGCTTGCAGTCGCTCCTCTGACAGTTAACAAATCCAAACCCAAGCACATCAACATTACCGAGAGGAAAATAACTCATCCCGGTATATGAGTTTTTTAGCCCGCTCCCATATGCAGCCTTTTGCATCGGTGAAAATTCAGCAGAGGACAGCATAAATGCCAAGAGGTCTAACTCCAGATCTTCTTGCGGGTCTGTCACGCGAGGAATCTTCCAATGAACCTCCAGGATCTCACTTTTTTCCAAGATCTCTGGATCCTCGGTTTCAGCTGGGTACGGCACCACTACCTCAGATTGTGTTGGTGTTAGGACTGCAGGCGGGAGATCCACCCTTGTGCCAACGCCATGGGTCTCAGTGAATTGTTCCGATATGAAATCAAGCCGCTGATCTAGCGGTTCATTTCCGTACATCGCGACTGTAAAGTTCGCCGTGCCATAGAACTTGCGGTAGGTCTCCAAGAACTTTTCGTAGGTAAGAGTCGGCATCTCGGCCGGGTCTCCACCAGCGTCATGTGCATAAGGGGTACCGAGCATAAGTGCAGCTTTTTGAGCGTTTCCAAGCCACATGCCGGATGCCACGTAATATCCACTCATCTCCTCATGCACGATGCCGTTAAATACTAGCTCTTCTGAACGATCCTGTGTTTTTACGAATTGAAGGTGGCCATGTTCTCTCTTGAAAATCTCTTCGCTTAACGTCCCACGTAGCATCGCATCGAGCATAATCCTTCGCATAATACCTAACGAAGCAGGATCCTTGCTGGCACAAAAGTACTCTGTGTGATCATCTGCGGTACCAGCGTTGGTATCGCTAACGACTAGTGATCGGTACATCTCCTCGAATGGTTCCGCTACCGTCACACTTTTAGACCCAGAAAGAAGCGCGTGTTCAAGTTTATGAAATACTCCTGTGCTATCCTCCGGCAAGGTCGTCACCCGGGCATGAAAACGGCCGATAGGATCATCGTTATGCACTGAAACTACTATTGCTTGAGAGCTTTTGTGTCTAAGGGTAAGCACATCAGTGTTTAAGTCAGAGATTCGATAAGAAGAGACTAACTCGAACCCTTTCCGTTCGATCAGTTCAAGTTGCTCTTTGGCGAATTTTGGAATCTCTTTAGCTGAGGTTAGATTGGCCTTAGTTGGATCTATTGGTTCCGGTGCGCTACCAGATACTTCTTGCATTGAACGACTCCTTGGGTAATACCAACTAATTAAATAGTGTATTCGCGTTTTTTAATTAAGCAAATTATTAGCGGTTCGTAAGGCAGGCTATTCTTCGATGTTTTCAGCCACTTAAGAGAGCCTCTGTAAGTTTAGCAGCAAAGAACCAACGCTAAGCGACTCTAACTCTAAGTAACTCAGTGCCTTTCCCACTTCCCTGAGCAGGAAGGGCGGTTATGGTAAAGGCCTTTGATGTTGCACGGAACTCTTGTATCCAAACCGGCGTAGTGTCAACGGTACATAGGTCCTCCGACTTGTGATACACCCCCCAACTTTTCTCACCGTCTAATCCTTCATTTAGTACTGTGGCAGATCCCTCGTTACCCGAAATTACTTTCGAAACTTCTCCGACTACAGCCTCAATATCGTTCTTTGTAACCCCCTCACACGCCACGATCAGAAGCGCTCGTCTATTCCCCCAAGCCGCCGCTTGAGCCAGGCCCCCAACCAAGGCAACACACCCGCCTTGCCAAATTGGGGTGACGAGAGACCCACCAAACTTTACTTCAAACCTTCCACTTCCATCCTCGTGAATTACATGAATGTCCTTCTCCCTAAGTTGCACCCCCGCCTCTTTGATTGCGGCCTTTAACTCTTTTGATATCTCTGAAACTAAGAGCGGGGAACCCACTCTCGTATCGCCAAAGGCCTCTTTTTGAAAGTCCTCATCAGATCCTCCGTGATCTAGCTTAGCTCCAAAATGAATCTCCACAACTACTAGCCCCGCTAAAACAACTATTAAACTCCCTGTATCAGCGTACTAGTACATGAGTAAATTGCCTTAGTCAAGGGTTCAGGGCATATTGCGCGGATGGCTAAGGCCCCCTCTATTGGTGAACTGGTATCGACACTTAAAAGTCTTAAGTCCGAGACTGAACTGGAGAAATTTCTACGCGAGCTTCTAACTGAGCGAGAACTAACTGAATTTGCTAACCGTCTCCAGATAATCAGGATGATAGAGCACGGTATCCCTCCACGAGAAATTGCAAAAAAACTAAATGTCGGTATCGCAACCGTGTCGCGTGGAGCCAAGGTCGTAAAGCTTACTAAAGGCTAACGCACCCCATTCCACTATTTAGCCGGATATCGCGACAGCCCTTCTTTCTCTCATCTTTGGAGCAGCTTCGCTCTCTCGGGTGGAAACCACTCGGGCATTGCTCCTGCGGCGGCGGACGACTTTGTGCTTCGCGCTCCCTTTGGCGCTGCCGTTCCAGCTTCTCTTGTTCGCGCTCCAGGCGCTCACGATCGCGTTCAATTTCGCGGCGCTCATCGCGCAGCCGCTCCCGTTCACGCTCTTCATAATAATCGTTATCGTACCCATAACCGTAGCCGGATTGATTTCCGTAACCACCGCCGTACGATCCACCATTATTGTATGACGAATCGAGCGGAACGCAGCCAAAAAGGGTAACTATTGAAATTAGTGAGAGCAGTATAAGTGGTGTTTTCATATTGGGAGAGATCTAGCATGAATGAGAATCCCTTGGAAGTGACTTCCCGGAAAGCTAGTTTCCCCCGCTCACGCAATCGAATATAACCGCAATAAGACGAACGCTTTCCAGAAAGATCTTAACGGTCAACAACCCCCGCCAACTCCGGATGCCCACTCAATTTAAAATGAGTAGAGATAATCCGACGGCGTGCCAGAAGTTGAATTTCACAAATCGCGTCCCCGAATCTGCGCTCGAACTGATCGCGCACCTGCAGACCATCATCTGCGCTCTCTCCCTGCACAACCATTTTGTAGTCCCAGCCCCCAAACCCCTTAATCAGAGTGGTTACTGACGGTTGAGTCCCACAAAAATCCAGTAACTCCTCATGAACATTCCGATCCATAGAGCGCAAATTTACCACCACTTGATACTGACTTAACCCTGCCTTCTCAGGATCAAGTAAAAAGAGCTTGGGACTTAGCACCCTTGCCCGGCTCAGCTGCTCGACTCTATAAGCGACCGTAGTTTGAGCATGTTTCAGCTTCCTGGCTAATTCGGAAACTGGAGCCATTCTACTCTCGTGCGAACCTCTGAGCTGATCAAGAATAGCCAGGTCTAGTCTGTCCGCTTTGTAATTTTCCTTCAGATTATATTCGGCAACGTGGATCGGTTCAGTTGAATTCACTCCGAGGTAGCGCTCACCATAGTAGTAATACCCAGTTTCAACCGCCCATTCCCGATCATCAAATGCAACCCTGGCTTCGCGTCCGACCTGGTCCAAAAGCTTGGCTAGCTCAAACGGATCTTTAATTAAAACCGTCACTTCGTAACGCGGATTGCCAGTTTGCTCAGTAACCCAACCAACGCGCGGATCTGAAGCTAAAATCTTTATAACTGATTCACTGCGCCTCGAATTTACTGAGAAAAATATGTTAAACGGTCTTAACCCCAAAGGCATCGGATTAATCATGTACACCGGCTGAACCCAACCTAACTTCAGAAAATGCTGTATCGCATAACGCACGGAGTATTCGCGAACCTTAGCCCTAGCAGCAACCGCTTTTGCCGAGGCATTGGGCATCTGTGTAAGATGCGCTAGAATATTACGTTGAGATGATGTCAGATTCATTTATATACAGATCTAGCCAATTGACCTTTGCCAAGTAATTCAATATCTTACAACTCGCGTTTATTTTCTACTATCCTATTTATGAAGCAGATACTCATAACATTTCTTCTCATACTCGCTCCAGTTCACTCCGCGTACGCCCAAGTGGAACTGCCACTTGAAGTAGACGAGCTATCTACCATCGGCTTTCTAGGATTTGGAGACAGCATTACCTATGGCGTCGGGGATGGTTTTCCGATCGGTGCGGATGTGGGTGACATCGACCTTATCGGCGCCCCGGGAGGATACCCAAGAAGACTTTCCGGCATTCTCGGCATTCCCGTTCTTAACGCCGGAGACCCGGGCGAGCAGCTAATCGATGTCGGAGAAGAGAGATTCCCGACTGTAGCGCTCAACCCTTCGGTCAATTTGGTTGGGTTTATGGAAGGCGCAAATGATGCGCTCTACAGAACTAGCGCTCAGGATTACAGAACCCGCGTACAAAAAATTATTAATACCTGCATCGCCACCGGAAGAAATATCATTTTGATCACCACACCTCAAACTTGCTGCAATCATGCTGGCTCCTCTCCGATAATCGGAAGTTACAATGCTGAACTTCGCGACTTGGCTAGAGTAAACCAATTGGTCTTGGCCGATGTAGATTTCGCTTGGACCACGACTTGCGTTAACAAAAACGAATGTGAGCTTTTCAATATTCCAAATGGTCTGCACCCGAATACAACCGGTTATGACGTGATGGCTCAAACGATCTTGGCTGCTATGTTCGGGGTTGATCTTTTCGTCGAGGGGAAAGCGGCTGAACTAGAGGAAAAGTTGGGATTACCTGCCGGGACCATTATTGTTAAGCCAGTGCCAGCCGCACCGGAGGTTTAATTAACCGCCGTCTCCACCGCCCCTGTTTGGGGGCTTCGGCCTAAGCATCGAACCTAAATAATCTCGGTTCATTCTTCCGATGAAATCTATACTAATTCCCTTTGGACAAGCGGCTTCACACTCCTGGTGATTGGTGCAGGACCCAAACATCTCAGCATCCATAGTCGCGACCATTTTTTCGACCCGACGATATCTCTCAGGCTGTCCCTGAGGAAGTAACCCCAAATGAGAAACTTTGGCTGAGGTAAAAAGCATGGCTGACGCGTTCGGGCATGCCGCCACACAAGCACCGCATCCGATACACTGCGCCGCATCCATAGCCAAATCTGCATCATCTTTGGGGATCGGCAAGGTGTTAGCTGGCGGAACAGAACCGGTGTTAACCGAGATAAATCCCCCAGATTGGATTATTCGATCAAACGAGCTGCGGTTCACTACTAAGTCTTTTAGCACTGGAAACGCTCGCGCTCGCCACGGTTCGATGTAAATCGTATCGCCATCGCTAAACTCTCGCATGTGTAACTGACAGGTGGTGGTCAACTTCCTTGGACCATGAGGTCTTCCATTAATTACCATTCCGCAGGTGCCACAGATCCCTTCTCGACAATCATGGTCAAAAGCTACCGGCTCTTCCCCCTTTGCGATTAACTCTTGATTTAAGACATCGAGCATTTCAAGAAACGACATATGTTCACTAACATCCGGACGCTCGTATTTAACGAACGCGCCTTTTACTTTCGGGCTAGCTTGTCTCCAGATATACAGTGTCAATCTCATACTAAATCGCTCAGCTTTGTTTAAGCTTCCAAAAAACCTTTTACTTATAACTTCTCTGCGTCAAATGTACGTATTCAAACTGCAGGGGCTCTTTGTGCAGTACGGGCGCAGTTCCAACCCCTTTAAACTCCCAGGCCGAAACGTGACAGAAGTCCTTATCGTTTCTTAGAGCCTCACCTTCAGGCGTTTGATGTTCTTCCCTAAAGTGCCCACCACACGATTCTTCGCGGTTCAAGGCATCGAGACACATTAACTCCCCAAACTCCAAGAAATCAGCGACCCGACCGGCTTTTTCAAGCTCTTGATTGAGATCAGCTGCATTTCCGGGGACACTCACGTTTTTCCAGAATTCCTCGCGAAGCTCCGGGATACGCTGAAGCGCTTTCTTTAAACCAGATGCGTTTCTACCCATTCCGCACTGATCCCACATAATCTTTCCAAGCTCTCTATGGAAAGAATCCACACTGCGTTTCCCCTTAATCGATAAAAATTTACTGTTTCGATCTACACATTCTTTGGCGACGCTACTAAAGGCGGTTGAATTAACATCTCCCTTCTCCCCTACGCCACGCGCGAGATAATCACCGATTGTGTACGGTATTACAAAGTACCCATCAGCCAAACCTTGCATCAGGGCGCTAGCTCCAAGTCGATTTGCACCGTGATCAGAAAAGTTAGCCTCGCCTAGAACAAATAGCCCAGGAATGGTGCTCATTAGATTATAATCAACCCACACGCCGCCCATTGTATAGTGCACAGCGGGATATATCCGCATCGGAACCTTATACGGATTATCATCGGTAATCCGCTCATACATATCAAAAAGGTTTCCGTACCTTTCACGGACTTTATCTTCGCCTAGCCGTTTTATCGAACTTCCAAAATCCAGATAAACCCCCAAACCTCCCGGGCCGACTCCGCGCCCGTCATCACACATTTTCTTCGCGGCCCGTGATGCGATATCGCGTGGCACGAGGTTTCCAAAGCTTGGGTAGATGCGCTCTAAGTAGTAATCTCGTTGATCTTCAGGAATTTGATCCGGTGAGCGAGTATCACCTTTGTTTTTAGGGACCCAGATTCGCCCGTCATTTCGAAGCGATTCACTCATTAAGGTGAGTTTTGACTGGTAATCTCCGGAAACAGGGATACAGGTGGGGTGAATCTGGGTAAAACAGGGATTTCCAAACAATGCACCCTTTTTGTAGGCGCGAAACGCCGCAGTGACATTACATCCCTTGGCGTTGGTTGAAAGATAAAAGACATTTCCGTAGCCACCAGTTGCAAGAATCACAGCATCAGCTGCGTGGGCACTAATCTCTCCGCTAACCATATCGCGGACGATGATCCCTTTGGCTCTCCCATCGACGACGACAAGATCCAACATCTCGGCGCGCGGGAACATTTGAACCTTCCCCAACCCAATTTGACGCGATAGCGCTTGATAAGCTCCAAGCAACAATTGCTGGCCAGTTTGGCCTCGGGCATAAAAAGTTCGCGAGACCTGCGCTCCTCCGAATGACCTGTTGTCTAATAGGCCGCCATACTCTCTGGCAAATGGAACACCCTGCGCTACGCATTGATCGATGATGTTTACGCTCACTTGAGCCAGACGATAAACATTGGCTTCACGCGCGCGGAAATCTCCTCCCTTCACGGTATCGTAGAAGAGTCGCCAGATACTATCTCCGTCATTCGGATAATTTTTTGCTGCATTTATTCCACCTTGGGCAGCGATGCTATGCGCGCGTCGCGGCGAATCTTGATAACAGAAACACTTCACACCGTACCCAAGCTCAGCCAAAGAGGCAGCCGCAGCCGCCCCAGCCAAACCTGAACCAACCACAATTAGATCATATTTACGTTTATTAGCCGGATTGACTAGCTTTAGCTCAAAGCGATGCTTATCCCACTTCTCTTGAATCGGCCCACTTGGAATTTTTGCATCAAGTTTCATTAAAGCTTACTTCAAAATAAAAGAATAAGGTTGTGGTTCCGGTATGCAGCCGATCATCACGCAGGCTGGCACAGCCATAAAACCAACGAACACAATCAACGCGAGTAATCCGGATAAGCCCTTTATCGCCTTTCGCCACTCAGCTCGATCAACTCCAATAGTTTGAACTACACTCCACAATCCGTGATAAAGGTGGAGCGATACAGCCAACATCGAAATTCCATACACCGCGGTAACGTACCAAATTTTAAATCCATGATAGACATTTGAGTATACCCAGCCGTGCTCAAAATCCTTGGAGTGCACCACACCTAAAGTAAAGTGCATGATGTGGTAAACTATATAAAGAGAGATGATTACCCCTCCCCAACGCATTGTCCGCGCCGCATAAGTAGTACAGTCATAATTTGCGACCTTATACCCTTCCGGTCGAGCCTTTCGGCTGGCCACAGTCAATGAGATCGCAGAAGCGATATGGAAGAAAACCGCCAGTAGCAGGCCGATTCTAAAAATCCACAGAAGTTGTCCATGTGCAAAGAGAGGTGCCCCCATCTTTCTAAGAAAGATCGCATACTCGTCAATTTTGTAGATTCCGGTTTCCGGGTTTACGCCCGCGAACATTTTTAAATTGCCGGCCATATGCCCGACTACAAAGCCGACCATAATTAAACCGGTTAACGCCATTAGGTATTTTTTGGCGATCGTAGATTTTGGGATCAAGCACATCGAGGACTCTCCAGAATCAGTCGTACGACATCCGGCACCTACGGTCAATTACCCAGTTTTGGCATTGTCCTACCGTTATTAGGTCAATTTAAACTCACAAATTCAGGAAAGCGCACTTCTGTCCAAAATTAAAAAGCTCTTGTATAGTTTCGGCCCACATGAGCACTGCAATAAAAAGCGCTTCGGCCGTTAAGCTCGGTTTAGCGGCTCCCTTAGGTTCAACTATAACCTCATTCGGCTTGGGCCTCTCCCTTTTCCTGGTGATTTCAGGGAAGACCTCATTCTGGGAACCGGGCGGTACCGAGCTTCTGCCCAGCGGAAGTTACGGATTAGCATTAGGGCTTTTGGTGACCGCATTGGGAGTGGCTTTGTCGCGCCGGGTCGGCGAATCTAAATTGATCAACCCGCTGGGTTTTGGTCTGGTCTGTTTGGTGCTTTTTAGTACCGACTGGCTTTGTAGAGGTTATAGCATCTTACAAGGCCCAACGATTCGCGGTGAGATCTTAGCGCTTTCATTAATCTCGGTAGTCTTAGTGACAGCGAGAAAATTTGATGTATTGAGAGTCGCCGCAATTCTTGCGCCACTACTTTTCCTCTGGTGTTTCTTACAGGGCTCGCACGGACGTTTACTACTCTCAGATGATCACGCGGCAACGTTTTATCGACTTTGGCTCTTAAATGAGAATTTTCCAATTATCCCCCACTACTATCCACTTTGGAACTCTGGCGTTGAAGCAAGAGACTATTTCCCTTCTGGGATGTTCAACCTCTTTTTTCTCTGGTTCCCTTTAATTAAGCTCTTTGACCTAAGAGATATTTACAACTTGATTGTAGGCTCGACGATCTTTGTGGTCTCCCCACTAAACGTTTTTGTAGCCTCTAGAGTGCTGGGTTTTAAAAAACCAGTCGGCGAAATTGCTGCGCTTCTTTCTAGCGCCAGCAGTCTCCTATGGTTCCGCTGGGCGCTAAAATACGGTTCGATGGGATTTGTCACTGCAATGGTTTTTCTACCGCTTACCTTCGCGCTGTGCTTAAAGATTTTCTCTAAAGATGAGGAGCTTTCTCCGCTCGAAGCTGTGCTTTTTGTGTTTTCGACTACCCTGTCGGTAATTTGGTCGCTCGGCTCTATAATTTTTGCTCCGGTATACATCTTTGGTATTTTCGCCTTCCTTCGAATATTACGAAAACGCTACTTAAAAGCTGTAATGATCGGCTTACTTTGCTGCAACTTGCCATGGATCATAACGTTTAGCGTCGTTTCAAACGTCGGGAAATTCGTACAACTAGAGAATTACCACGAAGCGCACACCAGAAATGAAGGCCTTGATTTGGAATCTTTACAGCGAGATCTAAATGACCCTTGGTCCGGAAAGATGGAAGTTTTAGCGATGAAGGGTGTTCAACGTGAAGTCGGGTTGCGCTCTGCGCTACATACTTTAAGAGAAGCGATGCATTCTACCAACCCGTTGATTATAATATTTGCGCTCCCCGGAATCTTATTGTTGAAACGTCCTCTTCATAAGCTACTTTTCGGATCAACCGCGCTTTGGTTGGTTTTTTTGGGCGGGTTCGTTTCGGCAGTAAAGCCGCAGCTTGAACTAGATCGGATGTTTGTGGCGCTTAGTTTCTTACTGTGCGTCCCTGTGGCCCACGCGATAAGCTCCCTGTTTGATCAGAATAGAACTGGACTTCAAGTCGTAACTTCGTCTGTCATTTTGGGGCTGCTTTTTAGCGGTATTTTTGCCGTAACCGCTGTGGCCCAAAACAGAAGTTTCGAGCACTATTATTTCGCAGACGGTAATTTTCATCGCATGAGTGATGCAATCTCAAAATATGGTGGAGATGGCCGAACTGTTTTTCTTGGATTTATTCTACATGAACTTTCGCATGCACATATCGCTCCGCTGACTCTTTTTACGGGAAAACCGATCGTAGCTTCCGGCCCGTTTCACCAGGTCTGGCAATATAGCGAGGTAGTGCCGCAGATTTATATAGATCGCGGAGATTCAGGAATAGAAAATTTCTTAGAGATAAAAAATGCAACCGCAGTTGTTGCCCATGAGGAAAAGTGGATTACCTATTTAGATCAGCGCCCTGAGAAATATGAGCCGGTTTGGCGCAACGGAAAGTTTCACATGTATCGAATAAGAGAGGTAAAGAGTAACTATTTCTTGGAAGGCCAAGGTGAAATACTTTCTCAATCGTCCAGAGACGTGAAGCTAAAATTATCCACCGCGCATGCTCTTTTGAAATTTCAATACTACCCGTTCCTAAAGGTGCCAGGTTGTAAGCTGGCAGAGCGAAAACTGGATGGGGATATAAGCTTAATTGAGATCTCTGAGTGCCCGACTAATACCGAAATTACGATATTAATGCAGAATATGTTGGAGCGGTTGTTGGGGTAATCCGAAGCTCTAGTCGAAACCGAGCTGTTTTTTATCACGCCCCCTTAACTTTCCGCCGAGTTCTCAAGTCCTGGATGAAAGCTAAACTTATAGTCTTCAATCTCGCTTAGGACTCGAACTTCTTGAAGCTCTCCGCCAAGAAGTTCATGCAAATCCTGCGAAAATTTAATTAACTCCTTTGGCTCCCTAATCTCTATCTCCAATTCGAAATCCCAAGCGCCAACACACTCGATAAACATTAAAACGTTAAGATGCTTGGAAGAAAAGTCCCTCAACCGTTCGGCGATTGAAGGGGTTAGTCCACGAGTGAACAACAGTAACCGAAAGCCAAGCATTCCGAGTATGTCTGAATTAATCTGATAGTAGTGCGCGGGCATAACTTGAGCCTCCTGCAGTGCGTGAACTCGCCGATCAACCGTCGAGAATGGGACGCCTATGTAGCGCGCAATTTCTCGCGTCGAATCTGCGCCCTTCTCCAATAGAGCCGATATAATCCGTTGATC
>CAZJXY010000057.1:0-13056 GCA_964549925.1 uncultured Bdellovibrionales bacterium
AAGTAGAAAAAGAAACGGGCAGTCATCAATTAGCTCCCCAAACTCACGCCTAGCAAAATCCTCCCAGGAATGTTGGATTCCACTGACATTTACTACCACAACGTCATAGCGCCCTTTCGAGGCACGTAATTCGGTTAAGCCGTTCGACCAATTTGAAAGAATGGTAGGCGTTATTTCCCAGCCTGCCAAAAGCTCTGATATGTTTTTAGCATGATTTTTATTCTCGTCTAGCAAGGCCACCTTTAAAGCTGAAAGGTGACTTAAGCTTCGCTCAATTGTGGCCAAGCGATTGACCGAGTCGTCCGATTGTTCGCTTACCTTAAATGGGATGATAGTGTGGAATGTGCTTCCGACTCCAAGGTTTGATTCAGCCCAGATCTTTCCACCCATAAGCTCTACCAATTGCTTCGAGATCGACAACCCCAGCCCTGTTCCACCGAATCTTCTTTTGGTTGTCCCGTCAGCTTGCACGAAGGCCTCAAAGATGCTTTCAAGTTGGTGTTCTTCGATCCCAACTCCGGAGTCAGAAACGCTAAAATGTAAATCAATCGAGCCGTCTACACTTCGATCCGGATGCACCATCACTAAAATTCCGCCACCTTCTGGTGTAAATTTCATCGCATTCCCAATTAGATTAATCAGCACTTGCTGTACCCTTGCGTAATCTCCAATTAGCACCGGAGGGATGCTAGGATCATATACACCGGTCAGCTCTTGATCCCGTTTTTGGGCATGCACTTGCATCATTCCAAGAATTCTCTCGAACCATTCGTTGCCCCCAAATGGAGAATCGACTAGCGTGAACCGTCCAGCTTCAATCTTTGAGAAATCCAAAATGTCGTTAATTACAACAAGTAGAGAGTCGGCGGAAGTTTTTACCGTGTTAGCCAATTCCTTCTGCTCCTCACTTAGATCAGTGTCGAGCAAAAGCTCAGTCATTCCGATCACACCATTCATCGGAGTTCGAATTTCGTGGGACATATTGGCCAGGAACTCCGATTTCACTTTGGCTGCACGCAATGCTTCATCCTTTGCATTTTCTAAATCGCGGTAGGCCCGTTTTTCCGCATCCACGTCCCACATAAAGCAGTAGTGTCCTCCCGGGTTTCCGTGGTCATCTCGTGCTAGTACCATTACTACGTGCTTATAAAAAACAGAGCCATCTTTTCGAACTGCTCGAGCATCAAAGCCAGATTTTCCTTGTAATTTCATCTGCGCGTAAGACAACTTAGCAATTTGTTGATCTTCTGGATGTACGGTCACCCCCCAATTTTGCTTCAGCAATTCACTCGGGTTATAACCGAGGAGTTTTGCGTATACGGGATCGACTTCGATATAGATCCCATCAGCCGAAAGTAGAGATGTTCCAATCTCTGCAACTTCAAGCGCAGCCCGAGTCTCCACTAGGGTATGCAGCAGTTTCCTGCGCTCGCGGATATCTTGAATAACGCAGACAAACCCGTCGAGAGTGCCTGAGCTTGAACGCAAAAGTGACGCGGAGAATAGAACGGGTAGACGTTCCCCGCTCCTTCCGTACCAAATCTTTTCGATCTGGCTGATTGCTCCATTTTCATCGAGCGATTTTCTTTCTGCTGCGGTTAGAAAGTCACTATTTGGGGTATCTTCAAATATTTTAACCATCGTCTTTCCAACTAGCTCTTTCTCCGCAAATCCGAGCAGAGCAACGGTTGCACGGTTCACTCTAACAACCTCGGAAGCACAGTTTAGAACAATCACCGCATCAACCATAGATTGGAGAATGTTATCGACGAAGTCACGCGAGACCGTACGTGCTCGAAGTTCAGAGACCGTTTCGTTAAGAGCGATGGCGAGATTTCCAATTTCATCTCGTCTGCTTAATCTTATAATTGGTGTTAGGTTGCCCTGTCCAACCTGTTTAAGTTGCAAGAGTAGTGAGTCAATCGGCTTTACGACTAGCCTTCGCCACTCGAACCAAAACAACAAAGTTGCAAGAATTACAGTCATTGCTCCCCAGGATAGTGCTTGCTCGAATAAGAGGTCCCCCTCGGTGTCTTCCGCCTTGGCTGCTTGAACTGCATTCGATCGGGCAAACTCGGCGGTTTTGATAAGCTCCTGCTGCAAAATCGCTTCCAAAGGAGCAAGTAAGGCATAAGTCATTCTGGCTTCGTTATAACTTTCCGTTGCTGGATCGGCATTTTCTTGAAGATCTAGGTAAAGGGCTCGCTTCAATTGTTTCACCGCTCTGAGTGCCTTAGTAGCGTAATTTTCAAAGGCCACTTCGATTTTCTTGGCATGAGATTGAAAGATTGGCTCGGGAGTGGCTAGTGAAAATTTCTGATCCCATCCTCTTCTAACCCATTGCTCCTGCGTGAGTCCGCCGGAGGATTCGCGGAACTCTTCGCTTTCAGTTCCGAAGCGAATAGCTTTAATAAGTAAATCTAAATCAGAGATAATTCCCTGCATTTTTCCGAGTTGAGCCTCGACTAGATCCATCTCCTCTGATTCATCGATTGCGAAGGCGCTAGCAACGGAATTTTCAAGTTCATGTCCGGCCAACAAAGCTTGACCGGCGAGACGGTCGATTGTTTGATAGGAACCCAAAATACCTTGAGTGCTTTGCCGAGTCGAATCAAGGGCGGAGTGAGCCAACGCGATCAAAAGCAATACTGTTACTCCGATAGCTATGATCGCAAATAAGGCTCGATTGCGTAAGGAAAGACCCAATCCAATCTCCTAAATTGAGTCCTTAATTGAGTTAAGATCAAGAACCGCTTTTGCGACACCAATCACTTTTTTGCTATCCGGATCATAGACTGGAGAGTAAATAGGAATGGCTTCCGTTCTGGCGCTTTGGTCGTATTCGATTTGCCCGAAATGAGCGTGTCCATCTCCCTCATTCCAAGTATCAGCCCACCAAGCCTCATCGGCCTGGTATAAATCTGATGTCTTATTGGTTTGACACACGTTTAATCCATGGGTGTCAGTT
The DNA here is from genome assembly GCA_964549925.1 of uncultured Bdellovibrionales bacterium. Taxonomy (GTDB): domain Bacteria; phylum Bdellovibrionota_C; class UBA2361; order UBA2361; family J135; genus CAZJXY01. Next base: position 2,969 of record CAZJXY010000057.1, read on the forward strand.
AGGAAGATCTCTGCAAATTCATCGTTTTTGCCCTGAAACTCAACCAACTTCTTTGCACAATTGTTTGTCAGATACGGTTTTATGTTCTGATCGATTCCTTTAGCCTCGGTCCAACGGGTATCTAGCTCCTTGATCTTGGACTCAGTAATGTTTTGATGTTCGGTATTAGCGTCGCGGACAGCCTGAACAATCTCTGAAGACGATAGTTGAGAGGACAGTAATTGCATTCGCGCCTCGAGTAAGCGAGTTAGCGCCGGATTGGGGGTGTGCTTGCTTACGGATGAACTCTCCGCCACAGAGCTGGATTGAATTGAGGTGATGACCGCGAAGTAGATGATTACCGTTCGTAGCATGTTGACATTCCTTTTCTGCAAGTAATTGGATCTATGAAGTTAATCGGCCATCTAGGGGTGTCGAATTAGCACCGATTCGGTCGAAATTTACTTCGGGATTTCAGGGGGATAGCTGGGTAAAATACGGCTGTACTGTCAAGTGTTGAGTTGACGGATCTAGAACTCCGAAGAAGAGGATAGTTTGAAAGCTAAGTAAAACTCAGCCCGAGATATGCGAGGTCAATTTTTCTGTTTTAGTATATCGCGAATTTCACCCAACAAGATCTCTTGATTCGAAGGTTTCGGCGGCGCAACTGGCGCGGCCTGCTCTTTCCTCTTCAAGGTGTTCATCAACTTTACAAACATAAAGATGGCGAAAGCTACGATCGTAAAATCCACGACGGTTTGAATAAAGGTCCCGATATTAAGAGTTACTGCGGCAGCCGCACCTTCGGCGTCTTTTAGTGTCACCTTAATTCCAGAAAAATCAACGCCACCAACTAAGAGACCAATTGGAGGCATAATAACGTCAGCCACGAGCGATGAAACGATCTTGCCGAAAGCTGCACCGATGATCACCCCGACAGCCATGTCGACAACGTTCCCTTTCATTGCAAAATCGCGGAATTCTTTGAGTATATTCATATTGCCTCCCAGAAATGTGGCTCCTGGATATTACTGGATTTTGGGTGAAATTCAACTCAACCCTTTTTTTCTGCTAATTTGTTGTGATCATCTCGATTTGTCACAAAAAAGGGTTGAGTTGAATTTTCAAACATCATTTCGTATAGTCGGGAGCCTAAGGTGGCTAAGTTTTGAAGTGTGAAGTTATGCTTAGTGGTGGTTCCCCGGATCTCGGTTCAAGCTCTCGATCTACCTCCGAAACTCGATTGGATCACGCTATAATCTTAAATGAGCTACGCCGAGATCATGCACGGCTTGGTCCGTACCTCGATCTCGATCTGGAAAATAGAATCGGCGGTGCGCTTATACTAGATCGTGGCACGGTTGAGTTTTGTGATGCAGTGCACAGTTACGCCCGTGACCTATTGGAGCCCCGTGTTTCTGAACTCGAAGCCAGTGCTGCCGTTACCAGTGATGCACAAAAAAGTGCTTTGAAATCTATAATCTTACAATCTAGAGATTTTGGCGGCGTCAATTTGACTATACCAGAATCTCTAGGAGGTGCCGGGATGCCGCTAACAAGGGCATGTTGGATAATAGAGGAGCTGACTAGAGGCTCGCGTTCAGGTGGACTTGTGACATCAATGATGGCGAATGATTTAGCGCTTACCCCGATTCTAAAGGCTGGGACGGAAGAACAAAAAGTTAAATTTATTCTGGAGAGTTTATCTCGAGGGGAACTCTCCTCATATGCTCTTACGGAACCCGATGCCGGATCGAATCCTGCTGAAATGAGATCCACTCTTACAGACAAGGGAGATCATTATTTACTTAATGGAACGAAGGCTTGGATTACGAACCACAACATCGCGGATCAGTTCGTGGTCTTTGCGAAGCTTGCCCAGACTACCGATTCTCATACTAAACCTAAGTTTTGTTGCGTTGTAGTCGACGCTCGCTCGGACGGATTAACCCTAGGAAAAGCTGAGCATAAAATCGGTCAACATTCATCACCAACAGGTCAAGTGATATTCAGCGACGTAAGAGTTCCCAAAGATAATCTGATTGGAGCGGAAGGTGATGGCTTAAAGATCGCACTAGCGACTCTTACAAAAAGTCGTCCGATGACCGGAGCGATAGGTTGGGGGTTAATCGGGCGGGCACTAGATGAGAGCGTAAAGTACGCTAACGTCCGCACTCAAGGCGGGATTCCAATTGCGAATTATCAGCAGGTTCAAGGGTATTTGGTTGAGATGCGAAGGAGTTGGGACGAGAACCGCTTTCTAATTTTACATGCGGCCGCGCTTGAGGATCACGGATTTGATGCGCGCATCGAATCTAGCGAGGCAAAATTGACGGCAGGTGAAAGTGTAAGAAGAGTTGCTGAGCTTGCTGTACAGGTGTTCGGTGGGAATGGCTATTCAGAGGAGTATCCTGTCGCTAGAATTTTTCGCGATGCCATCTTAATTGGCCTATATGAGGGCACAAACGAAATTCAGCGCAATATAATCGCCAAAGAATTAAATGCGCGCGCTCGCGTGAATTGAGCCTCTGCCGTCATTTTTGGCTGTAAGAATCTCATTTCGGTAGTTCCGGAAGGATTGTATCGTGGGTCAGATAAGACAGGGGCAGAAGATGAAAAATTTGATATTGCAAATTGTATTGTTTCTTTCGGTCGTGGTCGTACTTCCGTGCTATTCCGAAGAGAGTGTTCAACTAAACGCTTGGAATAAGATCGATCATGGAGCCTTGGTAATAGATGTTCGGGCGGCAGAGGACTATGAGACCGGACATATTGATGGAGCAATTAACATTCCTTATGATCAGATCGAAAGGCGTGTTTCTGAGCTTGGATCTGATAAGTCCCGAGAGATAGTTCTCTATTGTAGAAGCGGGCGCCGTGCTGGAATTGCGCTCAATACTTTAAAGGAGCTGGGCTTCTCTTCATTGACAAACGCGGGTGGGTTTGCGGATTTAATCAAGGCGAAGCAATAGCCTGCTAATTCTTTTATGTCTAGCGTTACACTTGCCTGGTTAATGACCCTTGCGGTAGTGGGGCTTGAGATTCAGTCTCGATCTTTGATGCAGAGTGGCTGGAACGTCTGGGGATTGTCGATCCGTTCGTCTGGGCTCTCCTCGTTGCCTCTTTTAGCTGCGCAAGGATTTTATCCCTCGCATTATCGGTGGATTAGTGTGTTTGGGGGGAGCGTTGATTAGCTGCATATCCTGAGGGATGCAAGGCTTCCCCGCATTGCTGGATGTTAGATGATTTCAGTTCGGGATGTTCGGCGAGCATAAAGTAAAAGCACCAATGTCATACTGAGTGAAATCGGCCCCCACCACGCCGAGATTATTCGACCTGGAAGTGGTTCACGACTGAGAAAGCCAAGTGCGGTGCCTAAGAATAGATAGTTAAAGACTAACAACGTACAAAAAGTCTTAGTTCGCCAACTCTCCAGTGAGTATCTAAGAACGAGTAAGAGAGCACCAAAGAGAAGCGGAATATAGTGTGGCCAACAGGTCGGAGCAAAAAGCAAGGATGCCGTGAGTACAACACAACTTGAGGTAATTATGCCGGGTCGGGATGCCTTCTCCCGATATTCATTGTAGAGAATCCAAAAAAGTAGTGAGATACTGCCGAGGTTTAACAAAAATAACGCGAACCGATCCAAGGAAATGGTATCGAAGATTACCCTAGCTGTGTATACAAAGGCTGAAGATAGGCTGATATTTCCGTTATATTGAGCGGCGGTAAGCTGGACATATGGCAGCGCCTCTCGCACATAGCTTAAGATTGCGTCGAATCCACAAATAAGCACAAACGGGATGTGTAACAGGAGAAAACCGCAAGCAAACCAAAGCAGCGACTTTTTTCCTTGGTAAAGAAATAATACGAATGCGAGCGGATAAGTGAATAGCTTTAACGATGTGGCAACACCCCAAATAATCGCTCCAAGGTTGCGATCTCGAGTTACCTTTGAAGTTAGAAGCTGCAGACCAAACATTATCATTAGCAAAATTACGGCCTGACCCTGACCATAGGCAAAATGAGCAAAGGACCCGTACGGTGCAAGGGCTGCAATCAGCAGAGCAACCCGTTCGAAAAATTTAGTTCTGAGTCCGACCAGCCAGAGACTGATTAAAACTCCAGAGAACAGCGAGAGTAGTTGTAGCAGCGACCAAATTTTAAAGGCGCTGTCTGCCGGTAATTTCACCAGAGGCAGGGTCAGAATCGCCAAAGCCGGAGGATTGGTCGCTTTCGCAATCTCACGTTGCGGAGTGAATTGATAAAGTTCATACAACGGTAATAAATTCTGAATATATGGGTCTTTCCCCTGAGCAACCAATTGAGCAGTCAAATAATAGTGTGCAAAGTCGTTATCCCGATACCAAGGTACCTTCGCGCTCCTTATTTTTGGCACCGAAGCAATCAACAGTAACCCGATCGCGATTAAAAACATCACGCGCACGGACTTATATGTAGCAACGCTCTCCATATTGAACTAGGATACAGTTACTTTAAACTTTGAGTCGAGGAGTAAAGTGAGGCAAAAGATTCGACGTGGGTTTATTAAGCGCTTTATCGCCGAGTACAAACTAAAACCACTCTCGCTCGGAACGATGGATCGCGATCCGATTAGGCAATTTGATCGTTGGTTTAAGCTCGCTTCGAAACATTGCGCCCATGAACCAAATGCTTTTATCTTAGCGACAGCGGCTAAAAATGGGCTACCGTCTGCTCGTGTGATGTTGCTTAAGTCTTTTGATCGGCATGGGTTTACCTTTTTTACAAATTATCTAAGTAGAAAGGGACGAGAGATCCGTTCAAATAATGTTGTAGCGATGGTATTTTTCTGGCCTGAAATGATGCGGCAGGTTCGGCTAATTGGAAAGGTAAGACGGTTGCCTGCGTCAGTATCCGATCAATATTTCGAAGAGCGTCCGCATGGAGCTCGACTTGGTGCGCACGCTTCCGCTCAAAGTTCTGTAATCAAGGGACGCGAAGAGCTGCGTGCCGCTCTTGCAAAATTGGCCAAGAATTATCAAGGGAAAAAAATCCCACGCCCGCGTCACTGGGGAGGTTTTATAGTCGTCCCCAGCGAGATTGAATTTTGGCAGGGCCAGCCGAACCGGTTGCACGATCGCTTTCGCTATCGGCGCACCAAGCAGAGTTGGAAGATTGAACGGTTAGCTCCCTAAGAGTATAGGCTACTCTTCTTCCAAGAATTCCTTTGTGAACACAGGACGCCCAACAGTACTTTGTAGGCGGTATTTCCCCTTGTCGTCATAGGCAATCGTGGTTGGGGAGGCCAGTTTGAACAAGGCAGCTTTTGCGATTTTCATCTTTGGATAGAGCAGCAACGGATTGGGACCGTGATTGGCTAGTTCCAATGTGATAGTGCGATTTCTGTGTCCCGGTTGAACGAGCATAGCAGTCTTTACTACTGTTAAGCCCAGTCTTGCTAAAGTGCTTCTGCCTTCAATAAAAAAACCGAGACTCATCCCAACCGTAATGTTCTCGTAGGTGTGCCCCAGAACAAATTCCTGTGGCATTAGGCAGTAGGGCTTATCGTCCTCCATCTTGATCTCTTGGTAATCAGGTAGGATCTTTTTTTTGACGTCTACCGTCTTTCCGGAAAGAGGCTTTAGAATATCGTACCCAAGGTGTAGTGTTACGCCTGCGGCTTCCATCGCTTTTGGGAAGTACGGTTCGATTTTAAGTTCACCGGACTTAAGCGCTAACTCGATATCTTGGTTGGAGAGCATCATATTGCGTTAAATTAAGATGCAGCTACTTCGGAGGGAAGACTAGAGATTTAATGTCATAACAATGTTTGTTAGCGCCCTAATCTCCGTCCCTGACGCTTAGCCTCGCCATCGGCAATTTCGTTCGGGCTCGCTTGGAACCGAATTTTGAGATGGCTTCTGGACAAATGGTTAGCTCTGGGGCTAGTAGAGAGGAGCACTAACTTAATCGATTAGCCTATTTTATTTCCAGGACCTAGATCTATGGTTGGAACTCCGGAAGAACAGAAAAGCGGCATGAAGTGGTTTTTTGGTGGTTTACTTGCTGCCGTAGCGTTAACCGCTTTTCTCTTTACAGTCGATAATCGTCTCTCAAACTCTGACCGTGAGAAGCGACTTGGTAAAGAGCTAAATCGTTTGCGAGTAGCTCAGGCGACTGTTGGCACCGGTGTAGTTGATCCCCGTGCTGGGTTTAGGTCGGAGGGTCCAAACCACGCCCAAGCTGTTGAATCTGATTCCCACGTGGCGGATGCCGCTGCTCATCACTAACGTCAGTGATTCAGGCGCTGCGATTTATAAATTCTTGGTATCTTAACAGACTCTTTTCCTTTCGATTGCTCCTGTTTAAATCACAGGGGGAACGTTGGTTTGAATTAGCTAAGCCCAAAGCTTTGCTGGCGAATGAACTAATAGCCGAGCGAGAGATTCGCATCCGCATGGTTCTGAAGAGCTGGCTTAGAGAAAAGCTTCAAATCTCTCCGTTTTGGAAACTGGGACATCTCCGTTTCGGAGAGTACTCATTAGCCGACGGAGATATAGCGAGTGCTTATGCCTCATGCATGGCATTGAAGATCCTTGGGGTTACGGCTGATTCATCAATTGAGTTTTCGCTTTTACTTGGTAGGTGTTACCTCCGTTCAGCTGAGCCTGAGCGTGCCCGGGAGGTGTTTGAGTCTGGATTTAAGTTGGATCGACAGAACCTCGAGCTTTGCGAGGAGTTAGCGGCGGCTTACATGGCTCTTGGACGTGAGTCCGAGGCAGTGCAAGTCTTGTCTGGATTCAGTAACGAGTCTCTCTCTCAGGCAGCCAAAGCAGCCCTCGCTTATTTGGAGCGGGGATCAAAACAATAGCTCTAATCTTATCGAGTGCTGACCCGGACAGTCAGAGCGCTAACGCCATTTATCTCATTTAGAAAAGCGGTCACCACAGCGCCATCATCAATATGCAATTCAATCTCCAAGTTCCTGTCTACCGCCTTAGCCAACACAGACTCTAAGCCAACCATATCGCCTGGTGGGAAAAACGGTAAGGTTAGTCCGGTGTGAATCGGTGAAATATCTTCGAGCCGCAAGAGGTACGTTTGTGCGTCCTTTTTGGTTAGGGTGTAAGGGGTGGGGTGCTGCAGTTCAAACCGAACTGAATGAGACGCGGGTTCAAATTTTATACCGGAGAGCATGTTTGAGGTTATGGCCACTACCTCTTTTGGAGCTAGATTAGCTTCTGCTTCTGGTGTGTGCTGTGAAGCACGAATATCGGAGAGTTGCTCCACCTTTGTGGCACTTAGCAATACTGGTTTTAGACCGAGCGTTTGTGCAACGCTTTCTTCGTTGGTCGGTATTTCGCTAACTATTTCATCCGTATTTGGGGTTGAATCGCTTGGCGTCTGCTGATTTGGCGCCGAATGTTGAGCCAACAGACCTTTGCGCTCGGATTTTAATGCAACATTCCGAATCTTGTAGTTGACTGAGAACGACAGGGGTTCAGACGCTACGGATGCCGCTTCGGGGAAGGTGACTCGCAACTCGGCCTCTTCCACCTCTTTCGAAAAGGTCGAGGTCGAATTGGCAGCGTCTTCCGCAAAATCCAGCACTAAGCGCAATCTGTCCGGATGGACACCCGCTCGAATCTCAACGATAGCTGAGTGTTCGGGCAAAGCGACTCGCTGATTGCGCTTAATTGTTATTCCCGGGAGATCAATAACCAATCGCTCAGGGTTTACCAGATGAAACACCTCCGGTGTGACGTTCTTCGGGTGCTTGAGGGATAATCGCAGGGCCTTAGATTGCTCCCCCGATCCGGAATTAAGCCGCAGCGAGATTTCCTGGCCTAGGTTTACCCTGGAATTGGTCAAGGTATTGGGCTTTGGTTTAGTTTGAGCAAATCCGCTCTGGGTTACACAAAGCGATAGAGTTAAGGCAACACAAGTTTTAAGCAGTAACTGCATCTAGGACTTATATCACGTTAATCTCGGTGATTGAAGAGACGTTAATACTCGTACTCGCGGCTGGGAGGGGCAGCGTTAAGTTCATCTAACATTAACTGTTTTCTGTCTGCTGCGAGCTTTTGAAGACCCAAGAATTTCTTCTCGAAAGCAACTAAGGCAGCCGGATGTGGACTAGTTATCCGAAAATCGCGAACTTTCCCTTCGGCTGTCGTAACACTCAATTTTAACTGCCGGTTTGCTGAATACTCATTTTCCGACCCGTCTGAGTTTTCACCCACCAGTTTTACTTTATCGTCAATTTTTGCAACGAACCGTGCTTCGGCACCACCGCGCCCTTCGGCAAAACCAACTATCGCGGAGCTTAGCAGTCCAATCCACATAGCAGCATCGTTGTTAGCGCGTTCAAGCATCGAGAAGGCAGCATCGAGAGAGTCATTCTCACTTTGATACTCCTCCTTTATCGTAGCTCGAATAAGCATTTGGATTCCGAGATCTGTGGCTTTTGTGGCATATCCGAATCTTCTGGCAACCGATCGAACAGCCAAATATTCAAGCATCATTCGCCCCTTTACTCCGCGCCAAGAGCGGCTGGCAGCAAATTGAAAGCTAAACGGCATCATCGCCACCCCTAACCAGATCAGCCACTGCATCTGAAGAGCTACCGCCAAGGTGCAGCAAACGATAATTACAGATATTGAAACCGATGCGCCGCGCGAATGCGAACGCGCGATTAGTTGGAATTTCTCCTCGGGAGGGATTGTACGCCAAATGTCTTGCGCGATATCCATAACTTGGGAATTCGGCAAAAACTCCCCTAAATTGGAGATTTCTGCCGCTAAAAAATTGAATGAAAACTAAAACAGTAAGTTAATTCAACTAATTATCGGCCTAACGCACCTGACCGCAGTCAAGATAAGGCCGCTCCTATACACCTTTGCAAAATACTAGCCAGGAAACTATTTCCCTGAAATCTCGAACCCCTTTAGGGAGGCAAAGTTTGGCCTTCCGATTGAGATATTTTTGGCATGAGGGAGTTATGCTGGCGAAAGTACACACATCAACCATTTTTGGGCTTAACGCGATTTCGGTGGATGTAGAGACCAGAATATACTCAGCCCAAAAGATGAATTTTTCAATTATCGGGTTGGGTGACACCGCTGTCAGAGAATCAAAAGAGCGGGTTCTCTCAGCTCTTCGGAGTTCAGGGTTCTCTCCTCCAGAAGGGGTAATCTTAGTAAACCTCGCGCCCGCTGAAATAAAAAAAGAGGGGTCATCCTATGATCTTGCGATTGCGATAGGGATCTTAGCGGCACTTGGAAAGGTTCCTAGATCTCCGCTTGAGAATCTTTCGATTCACGGTGAGCTTGCGTTAGACGGAGCGGTCAAGCCGGTGCGCGGAGCTGTAGCTATGTCAGTTGCTGCGATCGAGAGCGGGAAAACAGGGCTGATCGTTCCGTATGGCAACTACCGCGAAGCTTCATTGGTGAGTGGAATTGAGGTTCTTCCGGTAAAGCATCTTTCTGAGTTGGTACAATTCATTTCATCCGGCGTGCGCTCAAAAGAAAAGGGGGAAGACTCTAATCTTGCTTCAACTTCCAGTTCCGCGACAAATGGGATGGAGATAACGGATGTTTGGGGGCAGGAGTCTGCAAAAAGAGCGTTGGTAATCGCCGCTGCCGGAGGGCACAATCTTTTGATGATCGGGCCGCCAGGCTGCGGGAAAAGCATGTTGGCAGCGCGGTTTCCGACACTACTTCCGGCGCTGACACGGCGCGAACAATTGGAGGTTGTAAGAATTCATTCGATCGCTGCCCAACCGGTATCTATGTATTTACAGGGACGCCGCCCTTATCGCGCCCCGCATCACTTAGTGAGTGACATTGGGTTGATTGGAGGTGGGGGAATAGTGCGTCCCGGAGAGATCAGTTTGGCTCATCGTGGGGTTCTCTTTTTGGACGAGTTTCCGGAATTTCGACGTAGCGCTTTAGAGTCACTGCGCGCCCCGCTTGAGACAGGAACGGTATCGATCGCGCGTGCGCGTGGTAGTTTGAGCTTTCCGGCCGAGTTTCAGTTGATCGCCGCGATGAATCCGTGTCCCTGCGGCAGGTTAGGCGTGAACGGAACTAGTTGCCTATGTCCACTACACGTCATCTCAAATTACC
>CAZJXY010000058.1:0-12900 GCA_964549925.1 uncultured Bdellovibrionales bacterium
CTAAAAGAGCTCTTCCGTGATCAGGTAAAGATTGCCGGAAGAAAGCGCAGCATCGTCCCTAAGACTTTCATGCAGAAAGTCTATATCGAGGCGATTAAGGCAAACGATCTCGTATTTGGCGTTGGTCCTGCTGGAACCGGCAAAACCTATCTTGCCATGGCCATGGCGGTAGCAGAACTCACTCAGAAAAATATTAAGCGAGTGGTGCTTTGCCGTCCGGCAGTAGAGGCGGGTGAGAAATTGGGATTTCTCCCTGGCGATATGGCGGAAAAGGTTAATCCGTATCTCAGGCCGCTCTACGATGCTCTTCACGACATGGTAGATTTCGATAAGGCAAAAGAGATGATTGAGAAAGGTGTGGTCGAGGTAGCGCCACTTGCTTTCATGCGCGGGCGAACGCTTTCAAATGCGTTTGTGATTTTAGACGAAGCACAGAACACAACCTGTGAGCAGATGAAGATGTTTCTAACCAGGCTTGGACCAAATTCCAAGTGTGTAGTCACTGGTGATATAACGCAGATTGATCTTCCGCGCGGAGTTAAATCAGGATTGGTGGATGCTCTCAGCGTTTTAAAGGCTGTCGAGGAAATTTCGGTAGTATACTTCGGCAAAGACGATATTATTCGGCATCGACTTGTTGCTCGGATCGTTGAAGCTTACGATAGAAAAGGCGAATAGAGCTTAAGTGTGATATCTTGGTTTGGTTTCTACTAACGGGTTCGGATAGGGACAATAGAGATGGATCAAAAGGTTAAGGCACTAGAGGAAGAGCTTGACGCTCCGCGTCCTGTGTACGCTGTGCTGGCCTGGTTGATTGTTGCTGTTGTTTCCGAAGCGCTGCTTCGAGCTTTTATAGATAATACTGATCTTCCCGATTCTGTAGCAAGAATTCTAATAGTTTTTATCTCTCTCCACATCATTCACCGTTTTGCTTTGCTTAGTCTGCGACGCTATCAGCCTGAGCTTAAAGATCTAGTCACAGTGACCGTATTACTGATTGGATCAGTGATCATGGTCTTTGTTGGTCGGCTGGTTGGAAGCAGTCTTAGCGCTCATGTGACCCAACTTGCTCTGCCTGGCATCACTACGATGGGGCTTTCAATTGACCCCGAGACTTTGCTTTATGCCATTCCTTACGCCACCGGCGGTGTGTTGGTTAACTGTGTCCTTGGAATGCAGTACGGACTCGTATTTGCTCTTAATTTTGGTCTGATTTTGAGTCTCTATTCGCCCGGTGCGTCGCTACTTTTGCCTTTCGTGGTGGCAACGACATTGTCAGGCTGTCTCGGTACACTAAAATTTAGATCACGTGCAAGTTATGTACGCAGTGGATTGAACGTTACGATAATTTCGATTCCATTTGCGCTTAGTTGGATTTTAATGAGCAATTCTACCTCGGCTGTAAACATGACAGCCGTACTAATTGCCTCACTAATTGGTGGAATGTTTTGCAGTTTTTTTGTGGGCGGCCTGATACCGGTGCTTGAGCATCTAGGTGGATACGTAACTGATCTATCGCTTCTCGAAATAGCAACCCTGGATCATCCGCTGCTAAAAGAGTTAAGCGTGACCGCGCCAGGAACGTGGAATCATTCCATGGTTATGGGAATGATGGCTGAGCAGGCTGCTGAAGCGATAGGAGCAAACCCGGTAGTTTCTCGCGTTGGCGCATACTTTCATGATACTGGAAAAATGAAGACACCGCTTTACTTTGTCGAAAACCAAGAACGCGGAGAAAATCGTCATGACAAACTTAGCCCGAGCATGTCGGCTCTTATCATCCGTTCTCACGTAAAAGACGGAATTAAGATGGCTAAAGAGCACAATTTGCCGCGAATTATCGAGGATATGATTCCTCAACATCATGGCACATCGTTGATAGAATTCTTTTACGAGAAAGCCTGCCAGGAAGCGGAAGAGGCTGGGGAGACTACCGAAGTCGATAAGAGTTTATATAGCTACCCCGGACCAAAACCACAGACCAAAGAGGCCGGTATTTTGATGCTGGCTGATGGTATTGAAGCGGCAACTCGGACTCTTTCAGATCCGACCTTTGACCGCATCCAAGGATTAGTGCAAAAGATGATTAACAAGGTCTTTGCCAGCGGGCAGTTGGATGAGTGTGAACTTACTCTAAAAGACCTTCATGCGATTGCAAAGTGTTTTACGAGAATACTTACCAGTATTCACCACCAAAGGATCGCTTACCCTGAGCCTGCTGAAAAGGGACGTGAGCGCGAGGATGAAGATGAAGAGAGCAAAGACGAGGATCAATCCGAAGATACGGTCAAAAGTTCGGCGCTTAAAACCGACGAGAAAATGGACGGTAATGGTGACGGCTCAGAAGAAGAGCAAACGTCTGAACGTGAGCGCGGCAAAGAAGGTAGCAAAGAAGATCTTAAGCGACTCGGCGTTGAGTAAATTTGCGCCAAAAAATGCCACAGATGTTGGAATATTATTCACCAACGATAGAATAATTCATCGCCTTAATCGCGAATATCGAGGCAAGGATAAGCCTACCGATGTCCTATCATTTGTCTATGCAGGCGGGTGTAGCTGCGCAGCGCATAGTCGGCTGCTTGGGGAGGTAATTATCTCTATAGATACTGCGAAAAAGCAGGCTAAAGAGTACCAAGTTAATCTCTACCAAGAGATTTTACGCCTGATGATTCACGGGCTATTGCACCTTGTTGGATACGATCATGAGCGCGTGCCAAAACGCGAGGCCGAAAGAATGAGGAGTGAGGAGCAGAGACTCTACGAAGCAAATTTACGATTGGCTCGCGGTATTATTGTTGAGAAAAGGGTTAGACGGTAGTTAAAAATTCCGTGCGCTAAAATTTGTTTAAGACTAATAGTATAGCGCTAAGCGTAAACCCATCTTTAATCTCGTTTTTACGGATCATCTCGACGATCGTTTTTTCGGAAAACCAACGCACATCTTGAATTTCAACCTTATCAAAATCTTGAACCTGATCTAGAGCCTTACAGCTAAACACTTCAAAGCGTTGATCGGCGATTCCATTTGTCGGGTAGTAGGTGTAGATGTGTTTAAAGTCAGTAGCCTGGTAACCTGTTTCCTCCAGAACTTCGCGTTTGGCTGTTTCTAGGACACTCTCTTCCTTTGAGCCGCCACCTGCCGGTATCTCCCACTGAATAGTGTCTAGAATATAACGGTAAGCATTTACTAACAAAAAATCTCCGTCTTCATTTCTAACCACAACTCCTACTCCCGGATTATGGAAGGCTAAGAAGGCATGGCGTTCAATGATTTTTCCTTGAGGATAGCGCACGCGATCTTCATAGACGTCTAAGATGAAGTGTTTGTAAATTTCTTTTCTGGAGATGCGTTCGGGTTTCATTGGAAAAGATTAGCACGGTCCAAAGTAAGCCAGAAGCTTATGTTTATTAGCGGCTATTTTGCTGGATAGTTTTTGCTATTGTGTCCCGCACAGCCAGTAACGCCGCAGTACCCTCGAAACTCGAGACATAGCGCTTCTCGCCCGGTGGGGTGATTGTGAAATGAAGCTTTAGTTTCGGACTAACCTCTCCGGTTGAGTGAACTATTACCTTGGAGTCTTGAACTCGGTAGTATTCAAGTTTTGGATTTGTGCCATCCCATTCCGGCACGATACCGCAGCTGAGTGTGGCGGGATTGCCGGCAATTGAGATCTTAACTTTGGAATGATTGTAACCAGACTCATTGGCAGTACCCGAGGCAAGGGTGTTGATTTGGTGTGCGGAGAGCCCAAGTCCATTTAGGGTCTCAGCTAAATTAACTCGCCACCAGCCATCCCTAATTGGCGAGAGTTTAGCTGAAACACTGGCATGCTTCAGGCAGCGACTCGTTCCGGCTTCCGTTGCCATCTCCCTTTCGACTTCGGGCGAAGCAAAATGCTCAACTCGCTTGACTTCATTAAGCTCATGAGAGTCGTTTGGTGCGGTTCCCGACCTTTTTAGAAGAGCCGAAAAGAACTCCTTCAATCCAGGCTTTGCTGAGACCGGAATAATTATTCCTTGGTAAGTTTCATCTTTTCTAATCTCAGATAACAAAGAGCACTCGGTAGAACCTCGAACCTCAAGCGGCAATTTCTGCAGTGAATGATCCTGCAGCAGTAATTCGGCTGCGGATTCAAACGACGTTGGTACACCGTCATGCAGGAAGTTAATCCGGGCACCATCTTGCTGAACCGAAAGCTCGAGAGTGGTAGATTTAGCGGAAACAAGATCGGTAAGTCGGAAGCCATCGGCATTCAGTCTAATGTTTGCCTCTATCGGATCACTTCCCCCGAGGGAAACTACCTTAAAGGATTCAGATCCGGAGAGTTGGGCAGGAGTAAGCGCTTCGAGTGGAAATACTAAATCGCCTCGACCCAGTTTTGAAAGATGAGGCTGCTTGCAGAGAAGGATCGGTTCCGTGACAATCGGCCGCGCTTGAATACACTCCGCGGCCAATGAAGCCGACAAAAGAGGGCCGTCCGATTGCGTTTGAGGATCTTGTCTTTCGTAAGGGGTTGCTTCCATTCAATTAATGTTATGCGACTAATCTATATATTTGCCGCCAGTCGTTGTAAAACAGAGTCAGCTGGAGTATTTGATAATTTCGCCAGTAGCTTCGATACGTTAAGAGCCTAAATGACAAGCGACTCAACAGCCAAATCGTCAAAAAACGCCACCTCGGAAGATGACAGGGCTCTTATTTCCCAGGCACTAAAGACTCTTTTCCCACCTAATTCACCGCAGCGCAACTTAGCCAAGCGCATCAAGCTTCTGGCTAAAACTGGGTCAGTTAAGGAATCCCCAGTGCAAGAATCCCCACTTGATAAGTCGAATAACGCATTTGCTCCCTGCTACCGCGCTTTTTTTGACTGTTCGGATAACGAGGTTTCGGCCCTCGGTTGGAATGGTCACGCTCTTCCACTGTACCCGTGCCAACTTCTAGTGCGTAGTGTGCAGTTTGCTTTTCGCGCAGAGTCTGAAAATTTTTCCTCGATAGAAATACTTTTCGGTACTTATGCTAGAGAAAATCGCTGTGATCTAAAGCTGGAAATTTTCCTAGGTGGATCGATCGGTGAACACCCAGAGAGAGTTGTTACCTTTCCTTGTGACCAGATAATCAACAATCAATTTACCACATTCACCTTCCCCCCGATCCCTAATTCAAAGGGTAAGTGGATCACACTTCGACTCTCCTCACCTAACGCTGACAGAAACAACAACGTTGCTGTTTGGGGGAGCGTAGTTGAGAAGAATTCAGGGTTATGGGAGTCGCTTGAAGCTCAATCAGGTCAGAGAAGCTTGGTCAATTTCACCGAGCATCGAAATGATAAGAAGAGTCGTTATGAATTCCCGGCTATTTTCCTATCTCCCAAGCTATCAGAGCTTAAAGTTGCCGTTATTTACTCGGCCAATTTACTTATAAACTCAGCGCTAGGAGCGAGTTTTGCTGAAGTAATCTCTGGACTAAAAAAAGCCGGGGTTACGTTAAGAGTAACTGCTTTTGAGTCCGGTTCAGACATTCTAAGTGCGGCAAGTGACTCTGACATTACGCTCTTTTTCGGTGTAACTTTAGATGATCGAATACGTGAAGTAGTCACCGAACGACGATTGAACAACCGCCTCACAGTGGCTGTAACTTCAGATCATAGCTTAAGCTCACTCCTGGGCGAACAGCTACTGATGCCGTTAGATCAAGATGAGTTAAACTACGTCATTAAAAGATCTGACGATCTGCGCAAGGCAACCGATTGCACTATTTCATTAAATCTATTGGCGAAGGATCCCTCAGAGCAAATATTAAGACTCGTCTCAGACTTTCGAGTTAAGGCATTACCCAAAGTGTCAGTAGTGTCTTCACTTTACCGCAAGGAGTCCGAACTACCATATTTCCTGGAGACACTTCGTAATCAAACCTATCGAGGCCAAATTGAGATTGTTCTAGTAGATGACTGCTCGCCGCACAACGACAGCCGTATAGCCAGAGAGCATTTTGAGAAGTTAAAGTTTTCGGATAACTTTTCGATTAAAATTTTTAAAAATGACGAGAATTTAGGGAACTGCAAATCCAGATTAAGAGGTATCGCGGCCTCTAGCGGTGAGATTTTAGTGATCATAGACGCCGATTGCCTCCTAAATACGACATTTGTTGCCGCACACGTGCAAACTCACCGCCTAAATGGCAGTGATGTCGTGATTGGGCCGTTGAACTTAGAGAGCCACCAGACTTCCCCGCCGCAGATTTTAAACTACTACTCAAGGCGAAAGGACCGGGTACTCAATGATGCTAAACTCCAAGATTTATTCAACCGAGAGAGTTTTTTAAATTGCGTTACCAGAAATTTTTCTATTCGGCGGAGCACAATCTCGGAAGATCTATTTGATCCCGATTTTTCTTATTCGGCTAGTCTTGATTCAGGATTTGGGTGGGAAGATGTGGAAATGGGTTATCGCCTGTATGCGAGAGGGGCTCGCGTTAGTTTTACCGAAGACGCGTATTCGATTCATATCACCGATGATTTATCCTTAGAGCATCCATTAAAACCTGTGCGTTCAATGAAGAATTTTAGGCGACTTTTGGAGAAACACCCTGAGATTGCACGGGTTGCTAGGCGTTGGGTTAATGAAACTTATAGGACGATCTATGACTGGAATGAGTCCAAGCGCTGTCTCCGTTCTGAGGATAGTCAACCAGTTGAGCAGTTGATTCGGAGCGCTCATACCGGCCCGGCTGTAATAATACCTCCCTCTCGGCGACGTTTAAGAATCCTATCATATCGCTGGCATTGTCCTCATCAGTATGAACTTTATAAGCTTCCACATGACTTTGTATTAGCCAGTGGTGTCGGTACCAAGTTTACTGACGTTTGGAATTATGAAGAGCGTCCGTTACGAGAGAATGTTAGGTTTGCTGATATTCATTCGATTCAACCGGATAACTTCGATCTCGCGATCCTCCACTTTGATGAGAATGTGCTACACCCCGAAAATTGTAATGGTATACTCGGAAGTGATTGGGGGAATAATTTTAAATATTTTGTAGAACATCTAAGGCTTCCGAAAATTGCCATTTGTCACGGCACTCCTCAGTTCTACGGTCAATACAAATCCAGTTGCGATCCGGAAAAACTTGGCCAGATTATCGAAAGCTCACGTTCGGCGCTAGTAAACTATTTAGGAAATACTTTGGTGATATTGAATTCGCACCAAGCTATGCGCGAGTGGAAATTCAATAATTCCAAGGTCATTTGGCATGGATTTGATCCGACCGAGTTCCCACCGGCTCGTTACGATAGGGGAATACTATCTCTCGGTCGGTCAATGGCCGAACGTCCATATTACCGGGGTCTTGAATTTTTCAACAAAGTGAGTGCAGAGCTTCCTATTGAGCTTCGGCCGAGTTCTCTCCAGGTTGATGGGCCAGTTATTTACGCTAAGGCTAGCAATGAGTATGCGAAACTGAAGTTTAGGAACTATGTCGATGCAATGCGTGACTATTCGATTTATTTTAATCCTACTCTTAGGTCGCCCATGCCCAGGGCAAGAGGCGAGGCGATGCTATGCGGCCTGGTTCCAGTCTCCTGCCAAAATCACGATGTCGAACAATTCATCATTCAGTCTGAAAATGGATTCTATTCGAACAGTCCTTCCGAAATTGCCGAATTCCTAAAGTATTTAGCAAAAAATCCCCATAAAATCAGGGAAATAGGATCACGTGCGAGAGCCACGGCGATGGACCTTTTTAATCATGACCGCTATCTTTCCAACTGGTCTGATGTGATTAAGGGCTTTGGCTTCTAAGCTTTCAATGAGTGGATATTAATTGCTCAAAGTTGTAATAATGACCGCTCACTATGTCTTTAAATCTTTAATGTAAGATGGAAGTTGACGCTAACGAAGTCCGACAATCTACGGAAGCTACCCGTGACTCCGGTCAGCTAGCACACTGGAGGCGCTATGTTAACTCTGTCATAGCCGCGGAGATTTCTAGCTTTAGTAGGTACTACGATCGAATTATTCAGTGGAAGCCGCGTCCAAACGACACAGGGATCCTACTCCGGGAAATTGATGCTCCCGCGAGATCGATAGCGCTTAATTACGATGAATTGCCGAACGTTTCCTCTGAGACGGATACTCGTAGTCTCGTTCTTCTAAACGGTAATATTAATCACGACTATAATATTCAGCAGACGCTAAGTACACTGAGGCTTAAGCTTTCTCGTAGCTCAAGAGTTGTTTTAGTAGCGTATAATCCATACCTGCGTTGGCTATACGAGTTGGCAAATAAATTCGGGCTACGAAGCGGTGAACAGCCCGATACGTTTCTTACTTCTACAGATTTGGAAAACATTGCAAGGCTAAGCGGTTTTGAAGTCGTGCGTACAAGACTTGCCGGGTATGCCCCTCACCCGATCGCTGGCATTGGGAATTGGATTAATCGATTAATGCCCGCTCTTCCGCTCGTCCGATGGATTGGTTTAGTTTCTGTAATTGTTCTTAGGCCTTTAATTCCGGAAACTTCAAAGCCTTCTCTTTCGATAGTAATTCCTGCCAGAAATGAGAAAGGTAATATTGAGAATGCTCTCAAGCGCATGCCCGAACTTGGCGGAGCCAAGCGAGAGATAATATTTGTCGAGGGTCATTCTAATGACGGTACTTGGGAGGAAATTCAGCGTGTCGCCGATGTGTACAAAGATCGATTTGATATTAAGTATTTTCAACAAACTGGGAAGGGGAAGAGTGATGCTGTAAGGTTGGGCTTTTCTAAAGCCACCTCTGATCTATTTATAATTCTTGATGCCGATTTAACTATGCCGCCAGAGTTACTGGAGTCATTCTATAACGCGTATTGCCAGGGTCTTGGCGACTTCATAAACGGAAGTCGATTAGTTTACCCGATGGAAGGGAATGCTATGCGTTTTTTGAACCGGTTGGGTAATATATTTTTCGCTAAAGCCCTGAGCTTTGTCCTTGGAACTAAGATTGGAGATTCACTCTGCGGCACAAAACTGGTGTCTCGCTCGGATTATAATCGCATGGTCGCTTGGCGAAAGGATTTTGGTGATTTTGATCCATTTGGTGATTTTGAGCTTTTGTTTCCAGCTGCGATACTGTCTCTCGGAATAATCGACGTTGCCATTAGGTATAGAGATCGAGTCTACGGATCGACTAACATTCGTCGATTCTACCATGGAGCGATGTTATTGAAGATGACCTTAATTGGTTTGCTTAGAATCAAAACAGGTCGGGTTGTTGGAACAGGTCGGTAACGAATGCGGATTGATTTAGAGTTATGTGTGGAATAGCTGGAATTTTTAACCTATCTGGACGCTACCCGGGGGAGCAGCTCTCAGGCTTAGTAAAGTCGATGACTGATACGATGATCCACCGTGGACCGGACGATTCGGGGGTTTGGGTTGATCCGAACGGCCTCTGTGCCTTGGGACAGAGGCGCTTAAGTATAATCGATCTTTCTCCTGGGGGGCATCAGCCTAAAGACTCTCATGATGAAAATTCGGTTATTACATTTAATGGTGAGATTTATAACTACCTTACCCTTCGTGCGGAACTTGAAGCCAAGGGGGAGAAATTTTTATCGACGAGTGATACAGAGGTTTTGCTTGAGGCTTTACGCCTCTATGGGGACTCAGCCTTTGAGAAGCTTGACGGGATGTATGCGCTTGGTCTTTGGAATAAGACCAAACGCACTCTTACATTAGCCAGAGATCCATTTGGGGAAAAGCCACTGTACTATACTTTGCAAGGCGGATTGTTCGCTTTCGCCTCGGAACTTCAAGCTCTGACTGTTCTGCCTGGATTTGATGCTACTCTAGACGAGGACGCACTAGGAGAATATTTTGCGCTTCAGTATATTCATGCTCCGCGAACTATCTATCGTTCGGTAAGTAAACTCAAACCTGGCCACGGCTTAGAGATTAGGGCAGATGGCTCAACTCGAAACTTTTCTCACTTTAAATTTAACCCAAGCGGAAAGGCCTCAGTTGAGCGAAAGCTAGATGATTTAGCAGACGAATTGGAGGATATTTTAATACGTTCGGTTAAGGGCCGGATGATTAGTGATGTCCCGCTAGGCGCGTTCTTGTCCGGCGGAGTTGACTCATCAACAGTAGTTGCGCTTATGCGAAAAGCCTTGGGTGCGCCGGTTAAGAGCTTTTCAATCGGATTTGAGGGTGCGGTAGAAAGCGAACATCTTAATGCTCGAGCCATAGGGAATCTTTTAGGTGCCGAGCACCATGAGCAGCTGCTTGGAACTGAAGTTATAAAAATGGTCAATGACATTGGGACTGTCTTAGACGAGCCAAATGCCGATAGCTCATGTCTCCCCACATATCTTTTGTCCCGGTTCACCAGAAAGCACGTTACGGTGGCGCTCTCCGGGGATGGCGGAGATGAAATGTTTGGAGGATACGGGCGCTATTTTGCAACTCTTGAGGAGTTTGATAAATTCTCCAAGGGAGACCCTCATTACATCCATTGGAGACCAGAGACTGCTTACTACGGCAGTCGCATTCTGGTTTTCCCTGAAGGTGAACTGAGTGCGCTTTTGGGGCATGTTCCCAAGGGTACTGCAACACTGCTTGCTGAGTTACGGGCGGGAATTTCCGGTGGACCCGGGACCCTGTTGGCAAGGATGCGTCAAAGCGATGTGCAGGTGTATATGCCCGGCGCGGTACTTGCCAAGGTTGATCGAATGGCGATGCAGCATTCACTGGAAGTTCGCTGCCCCTTTTTAAGTAGAGAAGTCGCTCGCTTTGCTGAACACCTATCGGATCGAGAATGCTACAGAGATGGGCAAGGTAAGGTAGTTCTTAAACAGCTGGCCTCTCGATATTTGCCTCGCGAATGGCTTGAGCGTCCAAAGCAGGGATTTGGCCTACCGATGAGTATTTGGGGTAAAGAGCCGCTCATAAAGATCTTGCAAGAGACTGTTTTGTCTGATGAAGGAAAGTTGCAATTTTGGATTCCGAGGGAACGGCTCCGTTCCTTTGTTGCTAGACAATCTCAGTCTTTTTCGACATATCAGTCTTGGGCGGTAGTAATCTTAGAGAGATGGCTTCGTTCTCATTCAGCATCTATGAGGGGTAGTGTTGATCGATCAAGTTTTAAGGCCAGCGCTCCTATAAACATTTCTCGACCACCGTCTCTGCCACCTGAGATTTCTACGGTGACGGCACAAATGGATGTGTGTCTTCCGGTTGAAAACCGATTGATTCCAGCGTTATCTCTATTAAAAAAACTTTCGGAATTTTCGTCAGAATCTGTAGTCCTGTTCACTCACCAAAACCCTTCCCCGATTTTTCAGCTACTTCCGCAGGTCAAAGCTATATATTGTAGCGATACGACGAAACCAGATAATTTCACTTCCAAGTTGCGAAGCGCAGATTGGGAAAGGGAGAAATTTTGGGAAGGTTTTGCGCAGGGCGATTTTAAAGCGGTTAGCTATGCAGTTTTTGATTGCCAGCTATCCGTACTTTCCAATTCTGTCGTTGATCAACTGAGGCGACTGAAATTTAACAAGGTGATATACTTTAATTCTGGCGTTTGGTGGTGTCTGGATTGGAATCTTCGCGTTAAATATTGCCGCGCTCTTGATCAATTCGACTGGGGTTACCGGGTATTTGGCAAATACATTCTTAAGCCAATCTTAGCGACAGCCGGAGTTTTTGGAGATCTTTTTAGATTCTGTTTCACCCCACCAGCTCTTAGAATCTTTGGTCGTGACTTGCCCCAAGCATTCCACCATGATGGCAACTGCTACAGGGTGAGGTTCCCCGAGTTTGCGGAACTTGCTGATTTTATCAACGCCGCGCGATCTAATTTCCTCCTGTTTGAGGATGGTCGGCTCCTTCGCGCCCATGCCAGTCATGAGCTAATTCGAAGTGTTGGGGGAGGTCGATATTCGCACTGGGAGGGCGATTTGTTCTTTTCGAGTGCCGATGGGAGTGATCCCACCCGGAATGGCAAGAAGTACAGATTTATTCTCAGAAATCGAGCAACTAATATTTTGCGTAAGATTGGACTTAAGCCTCGGCAGATATTTCGCCATCTCTCCGAAGTAAATGACTTATCCGAATCTAGTGATAGAAAGTCGCTAAGAATATCCGGACTGCGGAAATTTTTTGGGTATGAAGATAAGGCTCCGCACTCATTCTTCTCTGGAATCACTAAATGGTTCGGCGCCTCTATCATACCACCTATTTCATCCGAATTATCTAGTGCCGAGTTTGGGAAGCTATATTGCGGCAAGGATGGTTCACACACGCTGCTCGACCAAGTAGATTCAGTATATAGTGGAGGCGTAGTTTTGTATGTAAGCAGTCTTGCTCCTGGTGGCGCAGAGCGCCAACTTTGCTATTTAGCGCGGGAGCTTAAATTGCGAGGTATACCGGTATGTGTGTTCACGGAGTATAATAGCTCAAGTGATCATTTACATTATTTGCCACTACTTGAGAAATTTGGAGTCGAAGTGCGCTTTGTGTCCTCTCCAGCGATCGGATCCCCGTACCTCACCGATCTTTTATCATCCAAACAGGGAATAGAGACGTTACAGACGATTGCAAGGTTGCCTCAATATTTCGGTTCAAATGTGTGGAATGTCTTCACTCATCTTCTTCAAGTTCGCCCAGCAGTTTTTCATTGTTGGCTGGATGGACCAAATATTTTTGGTGGTGTTGCTGGAGTTATCGCTGGGGTACCAAGGGTAGTCCTTTCAACCAGAAATTATAACCCAACCAACTTTCCATATATTTATTATGAGTGGCAACAGGAGTGGTACAAAGTCCTAGCGTCCTCTGAGCGGGTACGCTTTATCGCTAATTCCAAGGCCGGTGGGGAAAGTTACGCCGATTGGATTGGTGTAGAGAGAAACAGATTCCAGGTAGT
>CAZJXY010000059.1:0-12855 GCA_964549925.1 uncultured Bdellovibrionales bacterium
GACCGCGTTGGCCAGAGTCGCGTTGCAACTGATCGCTTTGATTATTCCCGGACCAGCGGAGGTGAGCGAGAATCCATCGTCACCAACGATATTGCCCAAAAAAGTAATTCCATTTTCATCGACTAAGGTAACTGCGTCCCCGTTTTGATTAACTACGTGGGTGAAAGTAAGTGTTTGTGATGCATTAGCACCAGTACAGCTATCTTGAACCTTGGTCAGAGCACCGGTCCAGGTGCCCGCAACAAAGCGGGAATCATCGCCACCCCCACCGCCTCCGCAACCCGCAATAAAAATAAAAACAATGGAAAAGAAAACAAAGTCAGCTTTCATAGAAGGTTTCCTAAATTTAATCGCGGCCTAATCTAACGGGACCTCTGCGGAGATTGATATGATATTGATCATGATTAACTTAGGTTAAAAGTTATGGAGGAGATGTGGAGCGGATTGAACGAGGTCATAGCGGCTTTATGCATAGGCAATTCAAAGCCCTGAGCCTTAAGCAGTTTCACTGAGAAAGGGATGGCGGTTATATCGTTAGGAGATCCGTCGAGTTAAGGGACTACATCCTGCTTGAGGCGCCAAGGTCTTGGCACTGGCTAGATCTTTCCGGAGGTAAGTGAACAACCAGTCCTGATGGTCGCATCTTAAGCAGGGGGAATTTCCGATTATGCAAGACAATTCGACCTTCATAACTTTTGTCACGAAGGTCTTGTGTGCGTTTGGTTCGGGAGACTATGCCAGCATAGATCTCGATAGTTCTCCCTTCGACGGAGAGATGGAACGACAGGCGATAATTGCGCTGAGGGAACTCCAGCTCCGAAATCGTCGAATTGAGGATGTTTTGCAACAGTGTGTAATAGGAGATTACTCTGTCTCGATAGAGGAGGTCGGTAAAAATGATCTAATCGGCAGGCTGATCAATAGTACGCTAGATAAGCTTCGGGAGGTCGTAAGGCAGACAAATTTAATATCACGGGGGGATTATTCTGCCGAGATATCACCGCAAAGCGCCAAGGATGAACTCGGAACAGCTCTCTTTGAAATGACCAAGGCACTGCGCGAAATTGCGGAGGTAAGTTACGATATCTCTACCGGGGATTTCTCAAGGCAAGTCAGAGTCAAGGGTGAGAGAGATTATCTGGCACAGATAATCAATCAGATGGTTAGCAACCTAAGAGAGATGGAGCGACAAGCCAAGGCAATTGCTGAGGGGGACTATACGCTAGAAATCGGACCACGAAGCGAGCGGGATGAACTCTCCAAATCGATTGATAAGATCATGAAAATCATCCGAAGCCAACTTGTGGCGCTTCAGCAGTCAAACCAGGATCTTGAGGATTTTGCACACGTTGCATCGCATGACTTAAATGCACCTCTTTATAAAATAAAATACTCGTGTGATTTACTAAAAGAAGCTTGCGAGGGAAAACTTCGCGGCAGCGTCTACCAGCTCTTTGACGTAATTATGCGTAGTTGTAACCAGATGAATCAACTTATCGGGGATATGTTAGCGCACGCAAAAGTCGGTGGCAGCGCTGCGCAGTTCTCTGATATAAACTTAAACGATTTAGTCGATGGGGTGATTCTAAGCCTGTCCCATGAAACTGAGGGGGCCGGAGCGCGCATTATTCGAGACCCTCTTCCGGTGGTGTTCGGCGACAAAACCTCCTTGCTGCGCTTGTTTCAGAATTTGATTAGCAATGCGCTTAAGTACCGGAGTAGCGATCCGCTGTTAGTTGAGATAGCTGCCTATATGGAGAAGGGAAGTTGGATCTTCTCCATAAAGGATAATGGTATCGGGATAGATCCAAATAACCATCAGAGAATATTCGATCCCTATGTGCGCCTGCACACTGCCAGCGAAATTCCCGGAACGGGAATTGGCTTGGCAACGTGTAGTAAGATTGTAAAGCAACTCGGAGGTAGGATTTGGGTGCAATCTGAGGTTGGGCGAGGAAGCACGTTTCTGGTCAGCCTCCCCAAGGCAGCTTCGCAAACCCCCGCACTTAAAAGTAGCGAAGCGATCAGAAAAAAAGTCCTTTTGGTCGATGATGATGAGGATCAATTACTAATACTTGCCACGATACTAGAAAAGGGAAACTTTGAGATTGAAACTGTAGATTCACCGATAAAGGGGTTAGATTGTCTGAAGCAGCAACAATTCGACATCGTAATTTCCGATGTTCAGATGCCGCATATGAACGGGGCCGAGTTTATCTCGGCCGTGCGACGTCAAAGCACCATTCCTATTCTAATGCTAACCTCTAGCGGGCCGGAGCGCGAACAGGAATTGCGCGACCTGGGTGCTAATGATTTTTGCACCAAAAGGGATACGTTTACTCAACTGATTTCAAAAGTTATGGCACTGTTGAGGGCTTAAACCCTCGCCTCCCATTTTCCCATTGATTCCGTGAGAACATTGTGACCAAACGCTGATTTCAATGCGTTGATTTAAATTAGATCTATCAGTTGGTTGCGATATTTGAGATTGTAGGCAACTTACTCTCAAATTACTCGAATTGATGTAGTGAGAGCATGAATTTAAGCAATCTCACCTCGAGGACACCGAACACGTTTACCTCTTCTCAATTAATTTCAGCGGCGCATCTTATACGAAGGTTTGCATACTTTGCTCGCATCTTACTTCAACACCCACAGGCGCTGCTAATTACCCAAAAGAACGGAGAAAAGTTGGTATTGGTAAACGCCCAGCTGTTTGAAGGTTTCTAAACCTTTGTCACTTCGGTAACATTCAATCTGAGCCATATCGGCACTTTGCCCCATTTGAGTAAGTTTATTATCCATGATAGTATTACATTAATGCGATAATTTTATAGTTGTTAAAGAGGCTGTAATGTCAAACTACATAATCGACGATCCAGTGGACACAGCTGGTAAAAAGTCCGAAAAATGGAGCCAATTTACCCTGTGGGGTACCACGCTCCTTCCGCTTGTTGCAGCAACTTTTAGGGCCACTTTCGACCAAGATCACGGTTTTGGAAGGGTTAACAACGTTAACTCTGTCTCAGTACATATTAACACCGGATACGACCATAGTACGAGAGATGGCACCGTAAAGAGCAACGACGATGACTATGATCTAAATGGCGTACTACTTAGAAGCGATGGTACTGTTGAATTTTCACCCGTCGACTTGAACATCTCAAGGTAGAGCCTCTTACCGACTCCGTCCGGTACCGTCCCGCCCATTTTCCCAGTGATTCCGTGAGAACATTATGACCAGACGCTGATTTCAATGCGTTGATTTAAATTAGATCTATCAGTTGGTTGCGATATTTGAGATTGTAGGCAACTTCCTCTCAAATTACTCGAATTGATGTAGTGAGAGCATGAATTTAACCAACCTCACCTCGAGGACACCGAACACGTTTACCGCTTCTCAAATAATTTCAGTGGTGCACCTTAAGCAGGTTCTCTAAGAAAAGGCCGGGGGCTTTGACATATTATTCGCTCTGTGTGAACCTTTCTAATGGTGGTGTTAGGAGTGAGTGTGGCGTTAAGTTCCCAATCTGATAAATCTTCTAATCTCGGATCTGGATTAACTACGGCTCTAAGAGACTCTCTTTTGGCTTTCTCACTTCTTGGGTGTGGAACAAAGCAAGACGAGCCACTCCCCAACACTCCGACTGTTCAGTTATCGGAAGCTGAGTGCGACGCCTTATACGGGAACCTATCTGACGAGCATCAAGCGGCGGTTAAAGAATGGTCAAAAGAGATGCAGGCCGCAAAAGGCACAGAGCGGGCTGATGCTGTCTTTGAGAAGGCATTAGCGATCGATCGAAATTTTATTCCCCGATTTCAGGCCTTAGCCGATCGCGGCTGTGGTGAGGCCATGCTTCAAGTTTTGGATCTAACCGCGCACATTAGTCCCTCGGATCGCCAACCAATCGAGGAATCGCTGACCTTGTTAGCCAAAATTGTAGAGAAGCATTCAAACAACTACTGGATTTACAACGTCGCGGACGATGATGTGATAGCGCTATTTTTGGAAAGCCCAGCGCGTGACAAGGCAATTCAGTTATTTGAGAGGCTTATTGAGAGCACGCCAGACGAGGAAGCACGTCGTGCACTACTGCTTCAACTTGGACGCGGAATGATATTCAGCGCAAGGGACAATCCGGCCAATAGTGGCGAGTTATTAGCTCAAGGTCGAAAAACGTTGGAGCGTCTCGCTAGTCAATGGCCTGAGTCAGAAGAGGCGAAGCGAGCCGAAACCTCGCTAACTTTTGAGAAGATCTTTAGTGTGGGTAAGCGCATGCCAGAGTTTTCTGGAAGAGATGTTGACGGAAATGCGATCGCTTTATCAAAATATCAGGGCAGGATTGTGGTCCTAGATTTTTTTGGATTTTGGTGTGGAGCATGTGTTGAAGCCTTCCCCTCGCTACGCGATGTTGCAGAAAAAAATAAAGGGTCCGATCTGACTATCCTTGGAGTCAATGCCTATGATGGGGCATCTGTGTTTAGATCAGGGCGGGAGAGTCATAACATAACCTGGCCGTGTATCTTTGACGGGGAAGAGGGAACAATAGCTAAATCATTTGGAGTAAGACAATTTCCGACAGTGGTGGTGTTGGATAGGGCTGGCGTGATACGGGCCGTGAATCCGCCGATTGAAACGCTTGGAGATGTTATTGATACGCTGCTTAAAATTCAGTGAGTCGAGAAGTTTTGTGGTGAGGTAAAGAAGTATGTTTGAAAAGCCAAATAAAGAATCGGGGAACCAGGGAGAAGATGATCGAGCGATGGAGTTTGGGCGCGGAATGAGGGAACTATTTGCCGAGGAGCAGGAGAGTGAAGGACCGGATCCGAGCAGGCCGGCTGTCGAGTTAGACCAAGGTGCGGGGAGCGGCGATCTCTCGGATCTTAATACCGCGACTGAAAATTTCCGCCACAATAAGATTTGGGTCGCCTCCGAATTAGAATTTAAACGTCCTGATCCGGCTGGTTCTCCCACGAAGGCGCAGTTAATTAACGTTAGGGGCCCAGTGTCTGTGGCCCAGGGGGAAAATCTTTACTTTTTTTGGAGAAACCCGGGGATCGGTCAGAATCCTGATTGCCCATTTGTTCGCCTGACCGCCTTTGCTACAAAGGGGATGGAGATAAAGGATGGAGAAGATGCAAATTTGGAACTCAATCGAAACGCTCGCGCTGAAGCGTTCGTCAAGTTGTCCGAGCGCGAGCCCTCTCCGACATTACTTGGTCATGGGTTAATCCCTATGGGACACGGGCTTACGCTTGAGGCTCAAGAGAAGCTTGAAATTCGAGGTGAGAATTGGAGCGTGAAAGCCAAGGCGCAGCGCTCCAAGTAGATCTAAAGACCTTGGATTTTAATATTAAGTCTCGGACCCCGATCCAGTAGCGTTGCTTCGATCGACCTTTAACTCACTCCATGCCTGCTCGGAAGGGTCTGTGCTTCTACTTTTTATCTCCTCGTTAAAGGTTGCGGCTGCGATTGAGAGGAGAATAAAATTTGTGCGTGCTTTTGCCTTCGGTCCAAACTCCAAAATTGCAGCAACCTCAGCCAACGCAGAGAAAGTTTTACTGCTACTGGCAAATTCATAGATGGCATGTAGACAGTGATCTCTTGCTTCGACTAACTCAGAGGGAGAAGCATACTTTCGAATGTTATCAATCGCTTGACCAGCGGCATTGCCCGCAAAGGCCGACTCGAGAGATCTAATGTCCCCGCCGGCCTTTGATTCAGTGATAAATCGATCAACAGCGCCCTTAAATTGAGTGAAGTACGCGGGAAAATTTAGAGCAGTATTTTCTGGGAGCATAAGAACTCTTTAAATAAAAATCTATTCACAGCTATAACTACCCTTGTTATTACCTAAAGCAGCAAATCGGTGACTGCGAATTTCCCCGTAATATCCTCGATTAGTTAGCTCAACTATTCCCGGTCGATCGACACTATCCTGAGAAACTCTTTCGCTCGGCTTCCTTAACCTTCGTCGCTCTCTGGATTTAGAAAACCCGGAAATTCGCGAACAAGTAGTTGATTGAAGTGCCAATTGATTTTAATTTCAGGGATGACGCGTATATTAACCTGTACTCAAGTAGCGACGGCCAGAAGTCTCGAGCGAAAGGCCGCTAGGTTAAGCGTGAGGGCTGAAAATCATAAACCTTATACAAAAGTAATAAGATCCCATGTGCGCAGAAGTAGTGTGAGGCCCAGAATATGAGTAGCATCTCACTCGCAAGTAGATGTTTCTTCGTTGAAGCCGGATACTGTCCAGATCATGGGTATACCGAACTTGTCGGTGGCGTGATGAATAAAATGGAGCTTAAATGAGCGTTATCGGTGTAGAAAATGGCGCATCTGGCATTTCAATATCAGCATCTAATTTAGCGTTATGCGCTTGCTACTGCTCGAACAGGACAAAATTGCTCTAGGCGATCTAGAGAGCCGCTTCTCTAAAATTTGCCGCGACTCTTTCCCAATTTCGGTTGAAATAAGTGCATTGTTGCTCGAAGCAGTGCTCGATGAAATCGATCCGGCCGAGCTTGTGATCTTAGGAGCAGGGTTAGAAGAAAAGGCCGCCGCCGTAGCACGAAGAATGCGCGATTTAATGCCAAAAGCTTGCATAATTGCCTTGGTATCAGAGGAACACTTTAAGCAGGGCAAAATTGTGGCGCGGCGAGAAGGGGATCTGAATAAGATAATTCCCGAGGGGGCAAGTGACTACGTTCTACATAAGGAAATCTTGCAGTCGGCTTTCGATAGAATGAATAAAAATGATGACCCCAACCTGAAACGCACGATCGCCGGGCGGTATGAGGTTCAAAAATGCTTAGGGGCCGGAAGTATGGGGCTGGTTTACCTCTGCCGGCACCCTGAGTTGGCGGGCCACTTTGTTGCCGTAAAAGTACTATTCCCAGAGGTCGCTAAAGACCACACAGCCGCGCACAGATTTCGTCATGAGATAGTGGCAGCTTATGGCGTGTCCCATCCCAATGTTGTGCGCGCTTATGAATACTTTCGGGACGGTGATTTGGTTGCTTATTCTATGGAATACGTCCACGGGGGAGATCTAGCAGATAAGCTTAGCGCTGGCCCGATTCCCATAGACAAGGTGATTCGTTACCTCTCTCAGGCGGCTTCCGGATTACAGGCAATTCATGACGCCGGTATAATTCACCGTGATCTTAAGCCGGAGAATTTGCTCATAAGTAAGGACGATGAGATAAAGATCACCGACTTTGGCGTTGCCCGAATTGCTGGGACAAAGGGATTAACTGCACACGGTGGAGTGGTTGGTTGTGTTACTTATGTAGCACCTGAATATGTGGAGAAGAGTGAGGTTACTACACTTTCCGATATTTACGGGTTGGGAGTATTAGCCTATGAAATGATTACGGGTAAGTCCCCATTTCGCGGAAACAGTGTGATTGAGACCATGACTATGCGTATAAATACTACACCAGTTCCTCCTAGTGTCCTCTGCGCTGAATGCCCTCCTGAACTTGATCAGTTGGTGCTCAAAATGATGGCGCGTGATCCGGCAGAGCGCTTGCAGCGGGCTGATGAAATCTGTGAGGAATTAAAAAAATTAAGGAATTAACCTCTGTCCAAGGACAAACGAATTCTTTGAGAGTCTTAAGCTCTTAGTAATAATTTCGTTGATTTGGAGCAGGCAGATCCTTTATTCCTGGTCGATCGACACTATCCTGAGAAATTCCTTTGCTCGCGAGAGTAGTGAACTCGTACCCTTTCGTATCGCGATGATCGCTAGATTCTCCTCAGCCCTAGTTATTGCAACGTATAACAAGTTTCGTCCTAAACTACTATCCGCATAGGATTTCTCACTTGGATTCCAGATTAGCACCGAGAAAAATTCCAAGCCCTTTACCTGACGAACATCGGTTACGATAATTCCGGAGTCAAAAGAGAACGAATCTTCATCGCCGAGTCGTACTGACCCCCCAAAGGTAGGCTCTAGCATCGAGAGCATCTCCTTTGCTTCAGCCACCGTTCCGCAAATTACTGCGGTAATCGTATTCGGAAATTCCTCACGTTGAGAGAGCAGCCACTCAAGCGCTTGAGCAATTCCCTCACTTTCCTTCTCCACGCGGTATAAAGTCGGAAGCTTTCCGTCTCTCCCTGTCTCAGTTCGCTTCTCCCCGGTGACAGCATCAGCTAGTCGCATGATCTGAACAGTCGAGCGATGGCTCACAGCCAAGGTAATAAATCTCGCGACGTCATCATCTAACCCCCAGTGCTGCTTTAGTTTCTCCCAACCCGGGAAAGAGCCGCTAATCTCCTGAGCCGTGTCTCCAACTAAGGTTAATTGGTCGCGACGCTCGACGCTCCCAACTACGCAAGCAAGCGCAAGCGGTGAGAAATCTTGGACCTCGTCTAAGACAATATGGCGGTATCTCCCCGAGCCAGATTCTAAAAATGGCACAAACCCAGTTTTTAAAATAATCAAGTAAAGTAACAACGGATCGTCTGAAGGATCCAATAATCCCTTAGCGAAATTTTCATTACAGGAGTTGTAAGCTAAGGCGATCAGGTTTTTGTCAAGCAGGTGTGTTTCATCAAAACGTAAAATCGGATCTGGCTGACGCAGTATTGAGAGTAAATCTTCACGATATAATTTAACTCGACGCTCAGTTGAGGAGATGATCTCGTTTGCTTGATCAAGCTTTGATGCGCGCGGATGAGAGGGCGGAAGATCCCTACTTTTACTAAGTCCGGATTTTATCTCCTCGATTGCCGCTAAGATTGGAGATCTAGGATTACTCTTAAAGCGTTGCGTTATCTGATCGAAAAGTCCCCGCACTCCTGTTGGGATCCCATCCCATGGAAGCGAAGTTTCCAAATGACTCAATACTCGAGCGCTCTGTTGAGAGACGTATTCTTCGAGTGCGCATAGAAGAGCCATCGAGCCCTTAACTCTTGCTACAGAGGTCGAAACACTCTCACTTGGGCGAGAAAGTCTAAGCGCTTCGCCGTCACGATTTAGGCCGTTTTCCAAGCTTTTTAGCGCCCACTCCCCGAACGTAAGCACTTGGACTCCATGAATCTCCATGGCCGGCAGAGTCTTTGCCACATAATTTTTTAAAACGTTTGAGTAAACCAGGACTAAAGCCTCTTCCGCTTTGAGATCGGAGTTATCCTCATGTAGAAGCCAAGCAAGACGGTGCATCGCCACAGTGGTTTTCCCCGAGCCGGCGATCCCTTGGATTAAAACTGCGGTGGAGGCTTCCTCCGTAATCATTCGAAACTGCTCTGGGGTGATTAAGGAGAGAATTGTGGGGAGTCCATCGGCTCTGCTCTTTGAGGCTCGATCGGGTCCGGACTGCTTCTCCCAGTTCGTGCCGCTTTTTTTAAACGATCCTAGCTTGCAAGAGATTCTTTTTAGCTGATCTTTTTCGACCTCGACTGAATGACGAAGTAAGACTACTCCTTCACGATCGCGATCTTGAATTATTTCAGAATAGGAGTCACCTTCTTTGTACTCGTAATAAAGTTTTGCGATCGGTGCCTTTCTCCAATCGATTATTCGGCATTCGGTATTACTTTTATTCCCAAGTTTGTACTCGAATTCAGTTTCGCGGCCATTTTTCTCTTCACGAACTTTGAATCGCGCAAAATATGGGTTCTCAATCAACTGATCGATTACGGCAAATTCGGATACCTTAAGATCTGTGAGCGCATGCGA
Organism: uncultured Bdellovibrionales bacterium; assembly: GCA_964549925.1. Classification (GTDB taxonomy): domain Bacteria; phylum Bdellovibrionota_C; class UBA2361; order UBA2361; family J135; genus CAZJXY01. Next base: position 9,690 of record CAZJXY010000059.1, read on the forward strand.
GATCGCTTCGTCGGAGGCGATTTGTACCTTCTCCTCGGCTCTTCGAGTTCCGACTAGTTCAGAGGTAAGCTCTCTCGCTCGACCGCTCTCAGTTCTGAAACGCTGTTGTATTTCTTCTCGTTGTCGCACGAGGCTTTGGTGGGTGTCCTTAACTACGCCCTCTTCTTCCATAATAATTTCAACTATTTCACCCTCGAGCACTGGTTCAACTCGTAAATTAACTTTAATCGATTCTTGGATACTATTTGTATAGGTCCTAGGGGGCACTGATATATGGCAAACGTTAAGCTAAGACAAGTTATAGGAGTGCTCTAGCACCGGGTTCCCGTAAGTGTAATATTGGCCTCCGGAATTGGCCCTAGATTCATTTTTATGAGTTCTGAAGATAAAAGCAAGGAGCTTGAGTCGCTCCTTAAGCAAAAGGTGCAAAATCTTATCGTCCGCACCGAGATCTCGTTGGGAGATCTTGCTGTGACAGTTAAGCGTGAGGATCTACTTGCGTTTATGCGCATTCTTAAAATGGATAGCGCGCTTGGTTTTAATCTCCTGCTCGATGTTACTTGCGTAGATTGGTTAGATAGCAGACCCAATCGCTTCGAGGTGGTTTATCATCTGCTCGGGCTAAGCACACTACATCGGCTCAGAGTAAAAGTGGAGGTTCCGGAAAAAGATCCAACTGTAGATAGTTTAATTTCAATCTGGTCCTCGGCGAATTTTGCAGAGCGTGAGGCTTGGGACATGTACGGAGTAAAATTCAACGGTCATCCCGATCTCCGCCGAATCTTAATGTATGATGAATTCGAGGGCTACCCTCTAAGAAAGGATTATCCGGTCCAAGGTAAACAGCCGCGAATCCCGCTGCGTGCGCCGGAAGTTCATAATACAGCCCGGGATATGCGGCGCGAAAGTTTGGTAGCGATTAACAAGCGCAAAGATAAAGATTCGCGCGGGGTGAGTGTATGAGCTCAGAAAATAAAACCCCAAGCGTTCCGAAAAAAGGGCTTTTCAACACTGATTTAGGCGTTGGCGGTGTAACTACCCACCTTCGGCCGCGCGCTCTCAATGACGATCTGCACACTGAAACGATGATCTTGAACATGGGCCCGGCCCACCCGGCTACGCATGGAACAGTGCGGATCGCGGCTGAGCTATCTGGCGAAAAGATAGTGGATGCGGATGTTGAGCTAGGGTATCTACATCGCGGTTTTGAGAAGATGTGTGAAACCGTAGATTACAATCAGGCGATTCCATACACTGATCGCTTAAACTACGTGTCACCTCTAATTAACAATGTGGCTTGGTCGCTGGCGATCGAAAAGTTATTGCAGATTGAAGTACCAAAGCGTTGTCAGTACATCCGAGTAATTCTCTCGGAGCTGTCAAGAATCTCAGATCACCTGACTTGTCTAGGTGCTTCGGCAATGGAGCTAGGTGCCTTTACGGTGATGCTCTATCTGATGGAAGCCCGGGAATATGTCTGGGATCTGATTGAGGAGGTCACCGGTGCAAGATTGACAATTTCTTACACTAGAGTCGGTGGAGTAAAAGCGGATCTTCCCTCGGGCTTTGATGATCGACTAAACGCTGCTCTAAAGGGTGTGCGGGTCCATCTTGAAAATAGCGATCGACTGCTAAGTCGAAATCGGATCTTTATGGACCGGATGTGTGATATCGCAGTCGTTTCAAAAGAGGAAGCAGTCGACTACGGGCTGACCGGTCCGCTGCTTCGGGCAAGTGGGGTGTCTTACGACGTAAGAAAGGCCTTTCCTTACTCGTCGTACCAAGATTTTGAATTCGAAGTACCGCTCGGAACGAAAGGCGACAACTATGATCGGTTCCTTGTTCGTTTCAACGAGATTACTCAGTCGATACGAATCATTGAGCAGGGCATGAAAAATATCCCTGAAGGGCCGATCTCGGTAGACGATCCGCACATCGTACTTACGCCAAAGGATCAAGTTTATAACTCAATTGACGGGATGATTAACCACTTTGAGTTGGTAATAAAGGGAGTTCATCCCCCGAAAGGAGATGTTTACGTTCCGGTTGAGGGAGGAAACGGAGAGTTGGGGTTTTATGTAGTTTCCGATGGGTCGGGACACCCCTATAAAGTACACGTTCGTGCACCAAGCTTCGTGCACATGGGGATCGTACGAAAGATGTTAATTGGGCATGCGATTGCTGATGTTGTGCCGATCTTTGGAATGGTCAATATGATCGGAGGTGAATGCGATCGATGAGCGTTAAGTTATCACCGCATGCGGAAAAGAGGATTGAAGAGCTAAAGGTTCGATATCCAGATAAGCGATCGGCTGTGATGCCGGCGCTTTATATTGCCCAAGAAGAGTTGGGACATATCTCAAATCAAGCGATTCATTGGGTCGCGGAAAAGATTGAAACTACACCATCGCATGTGATGGAAGTCGCGACGTTCTATACCATGTATTACAAAAAGCCTGTAGGGAAGTATCACTTTCAGGTGTGTCGTACGCTCTCTTGCGCTATTCGCGGCGCTAAGGGGTTGTGCGAAACTCTTAAGCAGCAGTTCCATATAAATCCCGGAGAAGTATCTGATGACGGAATGTGGAGTTACGAAGAGGTCGAGTGCCTAGGATCGTGCGGTACCGCTCCGATGTGTGAAATTAATGACCGCTTCTTTGAGAATTTAACCCCACAAAAATTAAAAGAGATCATTGCGGCGATCGAAAAGGAGAAGCCGGATCTTAGGCTCTCGACAGTTAAAGATAGCCTTGGCGAAGGATTAAAGCAGTACCCTAAATCCGAAGTTTTTAAATGAGTTTATTAGTAAATGGCGACGCATAAACAACTTCTTTTGAAAAACTGCAAAAAGCCAAATAGCCATACGTTGGATGTGTATGAGAAGGGCGGTGGGTACCAAATTATCCGCAAGGTTTTGGCGATGGATCCTCTGCAGGTTATAGAGGAGGTGAAAAAATCCGGACTTCGCGGACGTGGTGGAGCAGGATTCCCGACTGGTCAGAAATGGAGTTTCGTTCCGAGAAATACCGGAAAGCCGGTTTATCTTTTAAATAACGCGGATGAGAGCGAGCCCGGAACTTTTAAAGATCGGGTTTTGCTTGAGCTCGATCCTCATCTTTGTATTGAAGGGATGATGATCGCTTCGTGGGCGCTGCAGAGCAATTGG
>CAZJXY010000060.1:0-12810 GCA_964549925.1 uncultured Bdellovibrionales bacterium
TGTGGCGACGGAATTGCTCAAGGACAGGCCGGAAGATCTGAGATTCGCACACAGCCTCTTTGGGGACTTCGACAGAGAGTATCAATTACTCCGAACAATCAATTCGGTAGATATTACCATGACGGCAGGATCTATACCTCGTTGGACCAACTCATACTTGGACACGCCAGCCAGACTGATCTGCAGAATGAATCCAGAGATTCAGTCTATGGCCCTAATGGCTACTCCTCGCTCACTCAAACTGACAAAGATGCGGTTCAGCGCTTTCTGCTCTCGCTTGGACAAGAGGAATATGACATTGATGGCAATGAGATTATCGATATAACTGACTTCAATCAATTCAAGCAGTGTTATCAAGGTCCGCAGGGTTATTCGGCCGACAATTTTAGCTGCGCGATTTCCGATCTAGATCGAGACACCGATGTAGATCTGATAGACTTTACCCCATTCCTAACTCGATATACGACGTCATTTGTTCCGGTCGACGAGGATTGTAATTGTAACGACAAATTGGATCTGATTGATATCTTAGGTGGTTCTCCAGACAATGGAGATGGAAGACCTGATGAATGTAGACAAACTATGTGGACGGTACTGTATTCGACTTTCTTAAATAATAACTACCTTAGAGTTTGTGGCGTGCCTTCGGGGAAGCAAAACAGTATCGTTTGGCATTATTCGACGGTTGGAACGGGAAGTGGACCGTTCCCGCCGGCACTCGGTGGCTTGTGTGAAAACACTCTGTCTCCTCAGGTGGTACCGATAGTCGGTTCAGCTTGGGGGGGAGCTCAGGCAAGCGGCTGTTGGAACTATAGCTTTCCTGCGGGAACGTTTAGCTCAGGGGTCGACTATGCCTTTCAGGCATTCCTAGTTGATGCGGTTCCACAGAATTCTCTAAAGAGCGAAGCCAAAGTGGTTGCATTTCCTTAGGTAACCGGCAGTAATAACTGACCTATTTTGTTGATCCTGACTATTCAATTGCAGCTAAGAATAGAGCACATCGAATTTAGGTCGGTCTGCATCCAAATGGCAGGTTATAGACCAAAGTTGTTTGTCCGTCCCCCCAATTTGTTGTCCTAGGTTAACTTGATCCGGTTTGATGCGTAGGCGCTCTTTCGGCTGAAAAAGCTTTTCGCGATTCTGGACAGGGCCGAAATGTTACACTCCCGCCCTCCTGATGAGGGTGATTTTCCAAGCTCCAAGCGTTCCGATAATGACACTCGAAATCGGAGTGGCCGTCCATTTGATTCCCCAGATCACTCCGCTTTAGAAAATAATCGATTTAACCCGAACCAGCTAAATGAAATTTCTCGGGAGAAGATCTCCGGCCAGCACAGCGATGCAAGATTACATGATCAAGATTTGTCGCAGCTTTTCGCTGGGTACCTGGTCAACAAAAATTCAGTGAATCAAAATGCCGAATTGGCTGGGAAATTGACTTTCTATTCTAATTCGGCTGGAGCTAAGTTATATGCTCAAGAGATCCTGGGTCATGCGACCCCAAGTCAAAGAGCTGAATTGATTGCGCATGCGCTTTTCCCTGAGAGTCCGAGACTTGCGGACTTATATCTTAGGTCTCGATCTCCAAACGCACTTCTTTCAACCAATCAAGCAGTAGAGCTTTACGTCAATGAAGTATTCGGGAGTGATGTGGAGCTAAAGGGCCATGCTGCCTTTAGGTTAAGATGGGCCCGAACCCAACTTGAAAATCTAAACACCAGCCTTCCGGATCGCGCTGACGCGATTCGAGCGGTAGTACGCTTAGAACTGCGACAAGGAGTCGGTCGGATATCAAGCGATGCTTCTCTAGCGAAATTGCTCGGAACAACGCTAAGAGAAGTTACGGCAGCTGTTGACCCGTATGAATCGGGGCTTACCGAACAGGAGGCGCGCCAACGTCAGGCAATTTTAAGCGTGATGGAAAAAAGTGAGTCGCAGATTCTGGGTCGACTTGTGGCTGCAGCAATTGGCACGCTGATACGAATCGAAAACTCACTTCACTCTGAGGGTATTATAAAAAAGCTCAGCAGTGATCAGAAAATTGCCGAGCTATTTGGATTAGACGCGAGTGTGGTCCAGCAATATGTAAGGCTTGTACCAGATGTCGTTCAGGATTACCGCCGCGAGGTGTTCGGGCATAACGTTCCAGAGCAACGCAAGGCAGCTATGGTAAGTAGTGTGCTAATGGAGCTCGATCACTTTCGCCATGGTATGAATGGTGAACGTGCAACTCGCTTTCGCACCACTATTGAGTTGAGTAAGGAGTTTAAGCTCTCTCCAATATCGGTATTCAAGCATCTGCGTGAGGAACTACCGTTCCTCGACTGGTACGCTCGAGATGAACAATTAAAGCATCAGAGTGGAGCAACAGAGGTTGAGAGGATCAAGGGACCAGTCTTAGAGTATGTCCGACAGAAAATTGATGATCATCGAGCCAAGCGAACCTCTAGGGTGCAGAGTTGGGAGGAGCTTTCAACCATTTTTCAGGTCCCCGAGAGCACACTTGTTGAGGTGTTGAATCAGCTTGATCCTAGCGAGGCAACTTACCGCTTGGAGCACATTCAATTTCCGGGGTTCAGTAGTAGACTTACGTCGCAGCGATCAATCATGACTGGCTTTGTTAAGGAGGAGTTAAAAGCCTATTTGAATCAGGAAATATCGACGCTTTCCAACGACCGCGAACTTTCTACGCTATTTCCCATTGGCCCGCTAGAAATTAAGGAACACTTACGCGATCCGCAATTTGGATTGAAGTTGGAGGAGATGCGCGTTAGAAATTTTGTGCTGGCTTGCAGCAGCGACACACAGGTCTCTGATAGAGCTTTCGAAGCGGTAATCGTTGATACGCTTCGAACTAGGGTAAGGCGTGAACTAAGAGTATTCAAGTCTTCGGATCACGCCAATCAAAATCAGACCAAGGAGATTAGGAGCGGCGTTGAGGCAATAAAGGACCGGCCTCGTGGAAGTATTCACCATGCTGGGCGAGTTTATGATTCGATTGAAGAAGCAAGCTATGCTCATTTTCTCAAAGATTATTGCGGACTCACGGTGGTTCCTGGTGTGACCCATCAGATTCGGATTGGACGTAATGAGTTTGATTTTAAGCTAGGCGAGTGTTTGGTTGAATGTCACTCGATTCTCCCTTTCAAGCTAAAGAGTGGATTGGGTGACTTTAAAAATGCTCAGGAATACCAACGCTACCGCGAGTTACGGGAAGAATTTAGAGATGACCCGGAGTTACGGAAGGTTTATTTGGAGGAGATCAAGCACCTGTTATCTGCCCAATACAGGGAGTCGCGACAAGCGATCGTACGAGCCAGCCCCGAGCATAGAAAATCCGAGTTAGTGGTGGTGACTTCTCCGGTCGAGTTCTATCACATGGTGCTAAAACGGTTTGCCACGGATCCTGATTCACTACCTTCATTAAGGACGTTTCTAAAGGAGTTTGACTCGGTAAAGGCAGCGGTCAAGCAGGCAAATCCAGATTCACGAGGAAGGTACGTAAAGGCAAAACGAAAAAGGGACAAGGATTAACCCAGATACCGCTCTCGAATCCATCCCTTCACCCCGTTCGGAGCGGTAATACGAGCCCATTCCCCTCTTCGCTCTAGTACACGCACCTTAGTCCCCTCGTACAGATTAAATATGGCGGAGTCAAACTGCGCCGGGCCCGTATATACAGAGGCTCTTCTTGTATTGATGTTGGCGTAGTCCAAACCTGCAACTTCGGATTTGATCCCCACACCTGGCGCGTATCGAGCAAGTTCCGATGGAGCCTCAGATTCAACTTTGCTCGGCACAGGAGTTAAACTTGCGATCTCGGGAGTTGCAAGGTCTCTATCATCATCCCATACCGCACGTTCTCTGCTTCTCTCAGCGGCAATTTCGACTAGACTCTGATCAATCGAGTGTAACAAGTTCTCTTGAATTGAGAGGCGTTGTCGGATCTCTCGAAAGTCTCGACGCAGCGAATCTAGATCAACCACTGACACTTCCGGGTCTGATGAAATTACAGGAAGTTGTTCCTTTTCGCGTACCGTGGAGCGAGGTAAGTCGGGAACCATCTCAGGCTTATTGCCGCGAGTAACAATCGATTGAGTATGGTCTGGCTCAGTTGTTGCGACAACCTCACCTTTTTCAGACAAATCAATTTGAGCCGCAGCTTCGTCTTCCCCATCGTATAAGACGACCGTGCGTTTAGATGTAGAAATAGTGGGCTCATCTGAACTTGAATTGACGACCGATGAGATTGCCTGCCCTTTGTCGTTAGCTTTCGAGCTTTCTTCCAATCGTGCCAGGACTTGAACCTCGACGTCACGCAAGCGCCGCTCTTGCGCCTCTAACAAGGCTTGATCTGCGCTAATCGGAAATTCAACATCGGATGTAAGAGCTGAAGTGAGTTGTCTTATCTCTTCGTCTTTAGGACTAGACTTGAAACGCGCCATCTCCTCTGCAGAAAGGCCGTCTGAATTTACGAATAATGGGCCCTGTACCATCACAAAGAATGCGGCGATAAACATGATGAAGATACATAGTCGGTACTGGCGAGTAATTTCGCGGTGCATAATTCCCTTACCAAATTAAATGGGGGAACCTTTCTAAAACCGGAAGCCCGAAATCTCGAATGAGGGGGCTAAATAAAGAGAAGCAAACTACCCCTGAATGCCGGGTAACTCCTTCTAAGTTTATCATCGCACCGGATCCTAGTAAAATAATTGGGACTTAACTTGGGCTTAAGATCCTGTATTTACTACCTTAAACACAGATTAAATGCGGCATCGCCCAGGCCAGATCAGTCATCATAAATAGTTACAATCTTTGGGAATTCCGAAGATCGCAATGGAAAATGTAGAGAATATGACAGGAGTTCGATCTCCACTTGGTCAGGCATGCGCCGATTTGACTGCTAGACTGCTGCGCGACATGGTGGTGTCTGAAAACGCGCCGGGGTTACGCGTTGGGATTGACGCTAGGGTGACTTACTTTTCCCCATCTATGGAACGCGGGATCGGAAATTATACGCTTAACCATTTAAAGACTATTTTCAAAAATCACCCTGAGTGCAAATTCTATCTATTTCTCGATGATTATCAGGAGAATAAATATTTAACAGAGCTTCTAAGCTTCCCAAATGTCTCCTGGTGTACCTTTCTATCACCACCGACGATCGACCTATTTCATATTCCAGACCCGATGAGTCTAATCCCTGGATTTGACTCTCCATTCTTGAAAGCACCAAAGACTCCGTGCACGACAACTTTTTATGACCTAATTCCGTTGACGGTGGGAGCATGGCCGTTTGATCGAGACGATCCGCTGCCGCAGATGGCTTATAAATCTAGACTTGAAGAGATGAAGAGAGGCCAGTGCACAGTGCTTTCAATCTCGGAAAGTACCAAGCGAGACTTGGTGAGTCGATGTAATTTTGATCCGGAAAAAATATTCCCAATCATGGCTGGATTGAATCGTCCTAACCAAGAGCGCACCATTACTCAGGCAGACAGCGACGCAACTCTGACAAAATTCGGTTTAAAAAAGCCTTTTTTTATCTCAGTGGGCGGATTGGAAGGTCATAAGAATTTCGAGACTACAGCCAATGCTTTCATAACGCTAAAGCAACACCGTGATGTACAGTTGGCCGTGGTCGGCGGAGGATCCGATCCCTGGAAAAATATTTATAAAGATGCCCTGGATAAGCAGGGTATCAAGGGGGTTGTATTCACCGGATTTGTTTCGAGAGAAGATCTCTGCATTCTGTATGCGGCCGCGAGTGGCTTGGTTTTCCCCTCGTTATACGAAGGGTTTGGTTTTCCGGCTTTAGAGGCGATGGCAAACGGATGTCCGGTTGTAGTCAGTAAAACAAGCTCGCTACCTGAAGTATGCGGAGATGCGGCTCTGTATGTCGAACCTAAGGATGTAAGCGCCGTTGCTCAAGCAATGTTAAGACTAGTCGATGAATCTGGATTAAGGCAGCGCCTGAGCGAAGTTGGAAAGACCCAAGCTCAAAAATTTAGTTGGGAGAAGTGTGCCAAACTTACCTTTGAGATCTGGACCAAACTTTGCTCAAAAAACTCTGTTGCAAAAGATCTATCTGTAACGGCGCCTTGAGTTGTTCGTAGCTCATTTTAGAATGCACGATAATCGGATACCTTCGCCCCCCTGCTTGAAGCTGGAGTACTAGTTTCGATGGGATTTGACAGCCTCAATTGATCTGGCTATTTGCTACAATTGATTTTCAATATGAATTTAATAAACCAGAACTTCTTGACCTGCCGCAAGCGCTTGGAGTCCCAGCTGGGCGAGCCAATATTTGTCAGCGGCCTTTGTCATCAGTACCAAATTTTTCAGCGTAAAAATGGCCATCGCCATTCAATTGATGACGCTATTACCGCTTGGTATGCGCTTCAGAAGGCTCCAAATTCGAGAGGGGTGTTAGATCTTGGAGCTGGCATAGGCAGTGTGGGACTCGGGGTCATTTGTTCATTGGGGCCAGAGGCAAGCTTGGTGTGCGTTGAAGCACAAAAAGTCAGTTACGATTTGTTGCGTGCCAATATTGAGTGTAACGGGCTTAATTCACGAGTAACGTCGATCTTTGGTGATTTGCGAGATCTTCGACTAGATCAAAAATTTCCCCTGGTTACCGGGAGTCCGCCGTATTTTCCCTCCGGCACGGGTATCCTGCCGGAGGATGCGCAGAAAGCCTATGCGCGCTTCGAGTTGCGCGGCGACCTCTCTGATTATGCAAGAACTGCAGAGGCTCATCTAGAAGATGACGGAATCTTTGTTTTTTGCTTTCCCTTTCAACAAAAGGCTCGCTGCTTTAAATTAATCGGGGAGACAAATCTTAGAATCCGCTCTGTGAAAGATGTCATTCCACGGAGAAGCAAGTCTGCACTTTTCTCGGTTTATGCTGCTAGTCGTCATGATGACGGCATACTGATTGAGGAACCTGCATTAGTTGTTGCTAATGAGGATGGCAGGTATAGCGAAGATATGCTTGCGATTCAGAGATCGAGGGGATTTGGCCCCGAGGGATCGAATGTGAAATTTGGTGCTATTTAAATTCCAAGGGCACTGGCTTATCGTGACCGACGATATCTTTCCCGACTCTCGGAGTCACGCTGAAGATATATTGAAGCACTACTTGCGGCATACGCCAGCAGATTTCATGTGAAAGGGCGCGCTGAGTCTCCTCTTGATATTGACCGCCTCGATAGTAGTGAAAATTGTGGTACTCGCGCTCCAATTTAAAATAGATGGCAAATAGCGAGGAAAGGCCAAGTAACGGGTTTTTAGTGATATCGGTTCCAGCTTCTGAGCGCTTTTTATCGAAAATTTGCAGCATGTAATCACCGAGGTCCTTGGCCAAAGGAATCTGTGTATCTAAGCCCCACTTCATTTCATGTTTCAAATGCAGTGCTATTGGTTCTTCGCACATATATGTACGTTTACCATGGGCCAACTGAATTAACGGCATCCAGTGATCCCACCATGGCGCCCCCATGCAAAACTTAGATGCCGGATATAGAGCCGCTGCCTGCTTGCTTAGTACGAAGTAGTCGAATCCATCAAAAAGTTCTCCCGCGGTTGATTCAAGGGAATCAACATCTAGGCGTCTTCCGAAAATTAGATCAAATTCCACCGAATTGATGATTTGTTTGAAGCGATTTGGATCACTCAAGAATATGTCGGAATTTACGATAATCAGATGAGTCAACGTGGGATCGTTTCGAAAGTATTCTAAAAACGAATCTATAAAGATTAACGGTTTTTTGAATTGCTCCTTGGCCGTGCGTCCAACATTAATAATTGGAATTGGGATCTGCTTCTCCAGTATCTCTCTCTCCTCGACAGAGTTAAAGGAATAGAGCGGATAGCCAAGTTCAGTCCAGCTACCCATAGCGTCCACCTGAAAGCTTGGGTTTTTTGGTGAAATCGAGGTAACTATGGCGAAAGAGTTTTTCATCTGTGGTATCTCCCTATTATGATTAGGTTTTTCTGGTAGATGTTTCAACTGAATTATCCATCCGGGTGTCAAAATCATGACATCTAAATCAGCGCCATATAGTGTCGACCAAGTCTCACTCAGCTTTGCTGAGAGCTGAAAGCTACCGCAGTCGGTTGATAAAAAGAGGCGACTTGGAGTTAGAAGCTTGGCCTTCTTTTTGCAAACTTAATCCAAAGGCTCTGGTATTTGACAGACCCAGCAGTTGCGGATCTAGATTGTAAAAGTCGTTTTATTAGAAGGTTTGATGAGCGATCGCAGAGAGTTAAGAGGCAGGAACTGGTTCAGCCTCGATCAGATGTTGAGGCTTTTGCTGTCGGCATCCAGACACTCCGTGTCGCCAAAAGGTTGGCACGAAGTGGCTCTAAGCATGGTGATATAAAAGAGGTTTAAAGCGAAGTGAAAGTGTTAATGCAAAATAGGCCAACAGCCTATACTCACCCAGGAGGTGATACGATCTTGATGGATCGAATCAAACTTGGGCTCGAGATGCGGGGGGTGACAGTCAAGGTCGATCTTGAGGGCAAGGAAGATCCAAAGAATTTTGACATCGTCCATCTATTTAACTTCGCTACACCCGCTTACACAGAAGCACTGGGGCAGCGAGCATTTGCGGCTAACGTTCCCTTTGTTGTATCGACTTTATGCGAAGATGTAGCAGCCTTTCATTCTCAATCTCGTGCTCTGGCTGAGGCGTTAGTCGGATATGTGCAAAGCGGCCAAAACCGAGCCTTTTGGGAGAGCAGCAAGCCTGATCTTTCGCGAATCCCGGGCTGTCAACCCTTTGATAACGCTTGGACTGCAAGAAATGCCGCAGCACTCCTCCCAAACGGCTCAAAAGAAGCTGAAACGCTACGTCGCGACTATGCCGGGATCAAGAAAATTGTAGAGATCAAACTTGGGTATGAGGTCGGCGGAAAACCAGCCCCGGATCCCAAAGCATTCGAAAGAGAATTCGGGGTGAAAGATTTCATCTTGTGTGTAGGAAGACTTGAGAGTCGGAAGAATCAGTTAATGTTGCTAAAAGCCCTGGAGGATGTAGATCTCCCAGTGGTTCTTGCATGCGGCGGATTCACCTACCAACCGGATTACGATCGAGCAATCCGAAACTTCAAACGTCGAGGCAAGACAGTAATTCTTGGCAGATTGAGCGATCAGATGTTGGCGAACGCTTATGCAGCCGCAAAGGTTCATGTTTTACCGAGCTGGTACGAGTTACCGGGGTTGGTATCGCTTGAAGCTGCTTATTATGGATGTAACGTTGTAGTCACCAACAACGGTACGGCATGGGATTATCTCGGTGACAAAGCTTTTTATTGTAACCCGTGGGATGAGGTCTCCATTCGGGAGACCACACTCGCGGCGTACAATTCTCCGTTAAAACAAGGGTTAAAGGAGGTTGTTATGAGTAATACTTGGGACTCAGTGGCCGACAAAACGTTAGCTACTTATAACGAGAGCCTAGGTCGAAACACCTATGAGCAAAAGAGTGCGCCGATAGCGGTGTACGATCTGGATCCGGCGTCTACCGAATTCCAGGAGCTCGTGGAAAAGGGGGAGATGGAGGCCAAGAACCGAAACTACCGGGAGGCTCATAAACTCCTTGCTCAAGCGGAGGCGATGAATCCGACTGCCGTAAGAATGCTGCGCGCACGCGGCGCCGTGTATATGGCAGAGAGTCGAATCGTTGAGTCTCGCTCATTTTTCGATCGGGCCTTAGTTTATAATCCAGAGGACGCCAGATCTCTGGTTGGGCGCGGGATGTGTGAAATGATGGAGAAACATCCTGATAAGGCGTACCCCTTCTTTGTTAAAGCTTTGCAGATTAACCCTCAGGAACTGGTAGCAATTCACCAGTTGGTTGAGTGCTCATTTATACTTGGTCGATTTGATGATTTAAGGTCAGTGCTTGAGACGTATTTACGTTCAAATCCAGCTGACATGGAGATGACATATTGCCTTGCCGGATGCTTGTATAAGTTAAACGACATTGAAGGTGCATCAAGGTATGGAGAGAAGGTATTAGCCCAAAATCCAAGCCACGCTGGTGCAAATCAGCTGCGAAGCGTAATCGCAGAGCGGGCAAAGTCTCAGTCGGCGCAGTCTCAGAAGAATATGACGTCGGCTCAAACATCGGCATCGAGTCAACAGATCCCTTCCGCACCGACCGGTGCACCAGTGGAAATCGTGAAGAATGCCTTTGCTGGGATTGCCAGCGCAGCCTCTACAGCGGGAATTAGCGTAACTCCATCAGCAGCGGCCACCATCCAGAGCGGAACGACGGTAAAGACATATCAAACCCTTGCTCCCAGTCCAGCAGTCGGAACGGTTTCACCAGCGCAGGGCCCAGCATATACCGCGGCTCGATCGGCCTTTCCAAACAGTATAGAGATGGAGCTCGATCGCCTGGAAGAGAATAAGCGATTTAGAGAGAAGGAAAATGTATTGAACGGGACTGCTAAGGTAATAGCAAGTCCGTTAGCTAACCAATTACAAAAGGAAAGAGCCAGGTGCTTACAGGCAGAAGTTGCAGTGCTAAGTGGAGAAATTGATAAAGCTAGAGGGATCTATTCCGAGATACTCTCCGCAAATCCAAACTGTGCTCGAGCAATCTGTGGTGAAGGTGCGCTTAAAGCGTATGCTAATGACTGGATCGAGGCAGAAAGATTATTTAATCATGCGCTTTCGCTTGACCAGCATTGCGATTTAGCGATGGCCGGAATCGGAATGTGCTTTGCTAATAGGAGCAATTTCGATACTGCCTGGAGTTGGTACGAAAAGGCGCTAAACCAAAATCCGGAAAACGCTCGTGCTTTGCTTGGATTTATCGAACTTGGCTATAGTTTAAAGCGTCTGGATCGAGTGGAAGCAGCTCTCCAGCTTTACCTGGAGCGAAATCCGGTTGATTTCAATTTCGTGTATTCGCTCGCCGGCTGTTACTTTGCTCAGAATAAGTTGATTGAGGCGCGAGAAGAAGTGGAGAAGATTCTACTATTCGAACCGCAGCACAATCGTGCAATCGAGCTTCGGCAAATGATTGCTGCAAAGCTTGAGGGAAGAACTTACGTTCCGGCCGCGTAAGGGTAGTTTAATCGGGAGGCGCTAGCTTGAAGATCCTGATGCTCAATCAGGACTGGTTCGCCAAAGAGTGGCGTAAAGCCGGTCACCAGGTTATCACGCTCGGATTTGATCCGTGGATGGATATTCGCATCGAGCCGAATATTTTAAATTTCAGTGATGTGCTCTCGATGCTCCCTCCGGGCTTTAGGCCGGAGATCATAGTTTTTCATGACAACAGTATGCCTCTACATTATTTTGGGTTCGACCAGCTTGAGGTACCACTGGTATTTTACTCGGTAGATGCGCACCACCATATTGAGTTTCATAAGCACTTTGGAAATCTTGCCGATTATAATTTAGTCGCACAGCACGACTATGTTCAGCAATTTAATGAGGCTGGTGCTGCAGCCAGCTGGCTTCCGCTTTGGGCTACACACTATATGGAACCTCAACTTGAGAAGCGCCATGGAGCCATATTCGTCGGCAGTCTAAATCCGAAATTCAATCCGGAACGGGTCGAGTTTTTTAACAAGCTACAATCAATCTGCCCGATTGAATGCTTGAGCGGTGCCTTTTGGAATTACTTTCCCTATGCCGAAATCGTAATGAATCAGTCGGTACGCGGGGATTTGAATTTTAGGATGTTTCAGGGGATGGCTAGCGGGGCAATGATGTTGACCGATCGCCCAGGTAATGGCTTTGATAAGTTATTCGTCGAGAATGAGCATTTAGTGGTCTATCAACGCGGAAATGCAGAGCACGCTGCAGAATTGATCGGTAAATTCCTTGAGGATAAGCCGCAAGCCAGAAAGATTGGAAAACAAGGTCGAGAATTGATTTTAGAGAGGCATACCACAGAGATTCGGGCCAAGGAGATGTTGTCTCATTTGGAGAAAGTTAAAAAGAAGGAAGGCACAATTCCACATCTGTCAAAGGCGGCTTGCTATATCGTAAGTGCCGTTAAGATGGAAAAAGTTGGAAGTTCCGCCGCACCCCGTTGCTTAATCGAAGGGATGATCGGAATTGAAGCGGGCTTAAAATCTGGCGAAAAGATCAATGCCGAACTGGCAAACTATATCGTTATTGCTTGCTGTCGTTATGACGCGTTGTTTGCGACCACTACAGGAAATGAAGTTCTTCAAAGCTGTTTCGAAGCGTTTCCCGATCTTGGAATGTTGGCCCTAGGGGTAGTGAGAAATCATCTTAATCGCGGAGAGAGAGTTAAGGCGATGGAAATTGCTTCACGTTTTGCAGTCGACGATGTAACAAAAGTTTTCGAGGCAGCTGAGGATGCAGTCCGGCAGTTACTTAATCCGGCCTTAAAACAAGAGTTCGGGCGCCTAGGCATCCCGTAATGCCTAGAGCTCAAACCTTATAGCCGAATAGCTTGGTACTTTTAATTTACGCCGCACTTTTGGCAGTCCATGAGGCTAGTAAAGTAAGTTATCAACATCTACGATTCTCTTCTCGTCCAACAATTCCTTTGACCTATCGAATTTTTCTCCGTAGCATCCGCGAGCCTTAGCTTGATTCGAATTTGTGAATCGAAATAGCGGTTGTCGTAAAGATTGAGACGTAAAGTATGAATGTCAAAGGTATTATGGGCCCGTTGTCTCTTTCTTGAAAAGCCTTCGGCTTTACCCAAAATCTCCATGACAACCGCTATTTATCTCTGGCCGCTCACTTGGCTACGCCAAGATTCGCCTGGCCAGTAATTGCCAAAAAGATTTCTCAATCTTTTTGGC
>CAZJXY010000061.1:0-12779 GCA_964549925.1 uncultured Bdellovibrionales bacterium
TGGTGTTCAACAATAGCTGGAATAGTTTCAAGACCAGCCAGAATGGCTGCACGCATTCGACGCTCACCAGCCACA
Organism: uncultured Bdellovibrionales bacterium; assembly: GCA_964549925.1. Classification (GTDB taxonomy): domain Bacteria; phylum Bdellovibrionota_C; class UBA2361; order UBA2361; family J135; genus CAZJXY01. Next base: position 76 of record CAZJXY010000061.1, read on the forward strand.
AGTTGAAACCTACCAGGGGCCTTTCCTGGAGCAACCAGGACCGGACTTAATACTCCATATGCCTTGATCGACGACGCCAGCTCCTTCAACTTCTCTTCGTCAAAATTTACCCGCGGCTGATTAGGATCCCGATCGATTGTATTGATCCGAATCTCTCTGTAGGGACTACCAGCCCTCTCCCGCGACTCCAAATTTGGCCCGGCAAAGAGCGGGTTATTTGCGAATACCAACTTCTTTTTCGTCATTTAAAATCTCCTCTGCAAACTGAAGGTAATCCTCGGCACCACTCGACTTTGGGGCATATTCGAAAATGGTCTGCCCACTCGCTGGAGCCTCAGCCAAAGCAACATTGGTACGGATAACTGTTTCAAATACCAACTCTCCAAAATAGCTCTTTATCGTATCAAAAACAGCTCGAGCCAATCTCTTTCGAGCATCGTGAAGGCAGATAAGAACCCCACCGACTGAGAGGGCGGGATTGTATACATCCCTCACCTGGTCGACCGTATCAAGAAGCTGTCGTACTCCGTGAAGTGCCAAGTACTCACTCTGAACCGGAATTACCACCTTGGTAACATCGGCCAGTCCATTCAGTGAGAGAAGGCCCAAGGCAGGAGGGCAGTCGATAATAATGTAGTCGTACTCGCTGTCCACGTCGTTTAGGGCACGCTTAAGGATCAATTCACGCCCAATAACGCCACCTAGCTCAAGGTCAGCTGCGCTGAGCAACAAACTCGATGGCACAATATCTAAATTCTCCGAGCGTCTAATTACAACATCACGGATTCCCTTCTGTCCCTTAAGGACCTCATAGACAGTAATTTCTGGAATAGGCGTTGTTTCCACGATCTCGTCACCCTCAGGTCGTCCCCCCAATCCCAAATGGGTCGTCAAATTACTTTGAGGATCAATATCGACCAACAGCACTCTCTTTCCCTTTGCGGCCAAAGCCGCGCCGAGATTTACGGCTGTGGTCGTCTTGCCAACTCCACCCTTCTGATTAACAACGCAATACCTTAAGGCCAAGTGATGCCTCCATTACAAAATTAATTCGCAGTAGCGGTGCCATATAATTCTCAAAGTTTCTTCCATAAATCCAGCTCTTCTTATCCCAATTCACAAATACTTCGACGAACAATTCACGCGTTCACTTAAATAGAACAATGTTACCCACAAGCATGCTCTGATTATCTTAGATTTTTCCCAATTTTACTTATGTGAACACACGAGAGTTAAGTATCAGCTCGAGGCATTCAAAACTTAGCACCGTGCTACTCGTGAAATGATAGAAGGTTAGTGGTCCGACATAATTCCTGGTCTGAATCGAAATAAGAAGGATCGGGATCTGAAAAAAGTTTTCTCGTGATATGAACCAACTACTATAGTGCAATGAAAAAAATACCATCGTGAATCATAATAAATTTATGACCACAACCATCAGATATTACAAGATAAAAATCCCGCTAACTGATCTAACATGTAGATCACATAAAGATTGTAAGACACACAAAATGTAGCTAGGGTAAGTCGTAATTTTAAATAATTTAAAGTAACAATTCTTTCTAAAATTTTTCGAAATTCAGCGTGGACAGTAATTCGTCGCACTCCAAACAACTAAACCTTGTTCCGACATCTCGTGTTTCCAGAGACGAGATGAATTTAGCCGAATTCCCTCTAACAGTACTCTCTACCCGTGCATCGCCAACAATCAAAACCTTGGAATTCAAAGACACAATTCATACCAAAAATGGAGAGATGGTAACTCGAGAATGGACCATCACTGCTGCCGATAAGTTCGGTCTCCCAACTGCCTCTGACGATGAACTTTTACTGGGGCTTTTGAAATTGACAGTGGATCAAGGATTTAATTCTAGGAAGGTCTTTTTCACTAGATACGAGCTATTAAAAGCTTTGCGCTGGACAACTGAGGGCAGAAACTACAGTCGAATTCAAAAAGGCTTGGACCGCCTCAGCGGAGTAAGAATTAAGGCCACAAACGCGTTTTTTGATAACTCAACCAAATCGCACAGTACTGTTAACTTTGGCCTGATTGACGCCTATGAGATTAACGATGGGCGGGATGGTACTAGTCACTCAAGCGCTCCAAGCTTTTTCGTGTGGAGTGAGGTGCTCTATGATTCCTTTAAAGTAGGTTACATAAAGAAGATCGATTTGGATTTTTACCTTGGGTTAAAGAGTGCCGTATCGAAACGACTATATAGATACCTGGATAAGCACTTTTGGTACCGTGGGACAATTCGAATAAACGTTTTTGTCCTAAGCCACGAAAAGCTCGGAGTATCTAGAAATTATCGTTACGTAAGTCTGCTGCGTCAGCAACTGGATCCGGCGCTAAATGAGCTAGCACAGGCTGGTTTTGTGTCTTCGTTTCATTATGAGGGCAGGGGACCAGAAACTGAGATTGTAATTTGCTCGGCGAGAAAATGCGGTAGGTCAAAAGTTCAACCTCAGTTTGAACGGGAGTTGAAGGATAATCCCCCGATCTCCCCTTCTGACGTAAATATGCAACAGCAGTCGCTGAAACTGACGGTGCAAAACGAAGACAATGCGCTAAGCCTAACAACAGAGTTTGACCAAATAAAGCAAACCTTAAGATCAGAGCTGATATCCCGGGGGATTCGCGAAGCCCTGGCCGATAATTTGCTGGCCAATCGATCGATCCCTATGCTCCATCGGATCAAAAGAATCATAGCCCATTACGATCAGCTCCTCTCAAAAAAAAGCCGCCTTGTAAGTGTAAATCCAGTCGGCTTCTTATATAGAGCCGTCGAAACACCCGAGCGCTTTAACTTGCCAGATGACCCATCAAGTCACAGTAGCAGCGAAGCAAGGGCGAAGCTTAATAAACCTTCCAACTTCCAAAGATCTAACGGACCAGATCAGACCAGTGAAAAGGAGCGGGTCTCCGCTGATATTTTGAGAAGTGAGTATTTAATTGAGCGAAAAAGGGAGATACTCTCGCTCCAGTCGCGAGTAGAAAAGAGGCTGCTATCGTCAATAGAGTTAGAAGTCGTAGAAGCCCTATCGAAGATGCGAGGTCTGGTAACGGAGGCCCACTTCAATAAGGCCGTCGAGCTTGGAGTTGAGGAGCGGCTTGCCAAGTTATTTGCCTTACCGACCTTTGATCAGTGGTGCGCTAAGCGCTAGCGTATCTCTGGCACGGAAGGTGCACAGTCTATCTTCATAATGAAACGGAAGTTGTTATGAAGATTGATTTTAACGCGAGATTTCTGGACGTGATTAGGCGCGTGGACCGCCCGATTGCTCCTGATAGCAAAGAGGCCAGGGGCCCTGAATTTCACACCCTGCTCTCGTCGATTTCCCCGCACCGGTCACAGGTGGTTGAAACTCCTAAGCTTTCTCCCTTAGCTGTGGCACCTCCCACCCAGCCGATTCCAACTCAGGTAGCTCCAATGGCGCGCTACAACCTCCCTCGACCAGAGCCAGTTCTACCTCGAGTCGAAAATATAATATCGGAGCCAGTGGGGGAGAGTATAGCCAACGAAACGCCGGTAAGTGTCAAAACTCCGACACTGGTGCAGGCCAAACGGATACCAGCAGAGGATCCATTCAAAGGTCTCAGCCGAGACGAACGGGTTTCCGAGGTCAAACGACTAGCAGTGGAGTTTGGACAGAAGCATGGCATCGATCCACTTTTAAGCTTGGCAGTTGCTTCCAGGGAGTCTGGATTTAATCCGACGGCTGTTAGTTCTGACGGGCATGAGAGTAAGGGGCTATTTCAGTTACTGGATTCTACAGCGAAAGATATAATGGGGCGACTCAAGCTGAATGGTGAATATAAGCCATTTAGTCCGGATATGAATGCGGAGATGGGTATTTCACATCTACGGTATCTGCACGACATCTTCTCCTCAGGTTCGGATCTTCAAAATGGAATGAAGACTTTCGCGGCGGCAAATACATCCTCTTTGGAAAATCTTGCCCTGGCATCATTCAACGCCGGAGAGGGACGCGTGGCTAGTGCTCAAGAGCGGGCGCGTGAGCAGGGAAGGGACCCAGGGGAGTACGGTTCGGTAGAGAGCTATCTTCCTGAAAGCACGAGAAAATACGTTGGTGACGTTCAGCGAATCAAATCACTTTTTAGCGACCCAGAAGACGACCAGGAAGAGGCCGAAATTTAACCTGCAATCTACATTGGCAAGCCGTTTGCAAAGTTCCCCTGTAGCCGCGAGCTGTATCAGTAAACGGTCCATTTTTGCCTTCACTATGGGTATCAGAATCCATACGGGTAGAAATTGAAAAGGAGTTTTGAACTTTATTTGAAGCGCCAGGGAGAGTAGGCAATGGCAATTAACCTTCGTACCAATATCGCATCTCTGCAAGCGCAGAGAAATTTGGATGTGTCCTCAAACCGACTAGCTACAGCGTTTGAGCGATTATCATCAGGCTTAAGAATCAACCGTGCACGAGACGACGCAGCTGGATTGGCGATTGCCGAACAGTTAAAGTCTGATGCTCGAGTAGCAGGGGTTGCTATCAGAAACGCTAATGACGGTATCTCGATCATATCGATCGCAGACCAAGCGATTGGTCAAATAACAAGCGTTCTTACCCGTCTCGCCGAGCTTGCTGAGCAGTCAGCCAACGGAGTGTTCGATAACGTTCAAAGATCAGCGCTTTCTAACGAATTCTCGGCGCTAACGTCGGAAATTGAGCGTATCGCCCTAACTACTGAGTTCAACGGTCTAAAGATGCTTTCCGGCGGCGGCCAGGTTACATTCCAGGTCGGATTTGATGGCACTTCTCTCTCCCAAGTGACCTACTCTGGGGTGCAAGCGACTCTTGCAGCCCTCGGACTTGCGCAGCAAGGCTCATCCGTACAGACCTACTCGATTTCAGGTGCTACGGAGCTTGACGCGCAGTCAGCTGCCAGATTGGCACTTGATGCGATCAACAACGCTATTACCTCAGTAACAAGAAACCGAGGTACTTTGGGTGCGACGGAAGCTCGACTTGAAGTAACTATTAATAACCTGCAAGTAGCTAGAGAGAACATCCTTGCAGCGGAAAGCCGTATCCGAGACGTTGACGTAGCATCTGAAGCTGCAGAGTTGACCAGACTGAACATCTTGCAACAGGCTGGTGCAGCGGTCTTGGCTCAAGCGAACCAACAACCACAGCTTGCGTTGCAGCTGATTCAGTAAACATAAGAAGATTTTCGCGTTACACACACCTCTTCGGAAGCCGGCTCGTAAGGGTCGGCTTTTTTTATCTAGTTTTACCGAGCTTTGGGTCGGCGCCTAGCTTTTCCTAAATCCCAACGCTTCTCTGAGCTTATTCAGGTTTGGTCGAGCTATCTGATAGGCTCTACTGGCGCCTTCTTCCAGCACTTCTGTCAATTTCCGCTCATCCGAACGAAGCTTTACAAACTCGGTTCTTGGTTCAACAATTTCCCGGTTTATAGCTTGGAACAGATCGTCTTTAGCGTGTCCCCATCCAATACCTCCGGCGTTCAATCGCTTTTCGAGATCGGTGTACTCAGCACCGGTCATAAACAACTTGGCAAGCATACCCAGAGTTGAATCCTTCATTGACTTTGAGGCCTCAAGCGGCGTTGAATCGGTTTTAAGTGATAGAACTAACTTTCGAAGCGTCTTTTCATCACAAAATAGTGGAATTACGTTGTTGTAAGACTTAGACATTTTCTGACCATCGAGGCCGGGAATGACCGCGACTTCCTCTTCAATCAAAGCCTCGGGGAGTTTGATTAATTCCTTGCCATAGTGTGCATTAATACTTCCGGAAATATCTCTGGCGATTTCGACGTGCTGTTTTTGGTCCTTGCCGACAGGGACAACGTCAACCTCATACATCACTATATCTGCGGCCATTAGGACCGGGTATGATACCACACCTAAATTAGTGTCCTTTTCTTTAGCGCGGGCGTCTTTTAGAGCATGGCCCTTCTCGACCAACCCTAGACCGGTAAAGCAGCTTAAATACCAAGCATATTCGGCCACGATCGGTACATCTGACTGGCGATAAAAGAGGTGCTTTTTTACGTCTAACCCAAGCGCTAGGAATGTAGCGACTAAATCCATCGTGCAGCTATGCATCCATATAGCGTCACGATTGGTGGTTAGGGCGTGAAGATCAGCGATAAAGTAAAAACAGTCAAAATCGTTTTGTAGTCGTAACGCTGGTTTAATAAACCCAAGGTAGTTTCCCAGGTGCACTTCGCCAGAGGGCTTAATCCCCGATAGTGAACGTTTACGCTTTGAACTCATAATCCAGATGTTGCGAAACTGATTTTGGGTAATACTACGGTGTGTTAACCAATCAGGTCAATGGAGGGTAAACCTGCTTTGGAGAGATTGTTTCTAGGACTAGATCAAGGCGGCAGTAGCACGAAGGGGGTGATAATCGACTCTCAAGGTGCAGTTCTATGGTCCGAGTCGATCGAGGTAACGACCGAAACCGGGATAAACGGGGAGGTTGAGCAAGACGCCGTCGCTATTGCCGATTCAATTAAATCAATTTTTAGTTCAGCCAATAGTTTCTGCCGAATGGGTAAGCGGAGTTTGTCGGCGATGGGGTTATCCACCCAGCGCTCAGCTGTGGTTGCCTGGGATGTTAGCACGGCTGAGGCGCTTCACCCGGTTATGACATGGCGGGATACTCGGCTGAGTAAGAAAGTAGAAGAGGTTTGTGCCAAGCGAGGAAACATCTTTGAAAAAACTGGATTGCCACTTACCGTACATTACGCTGCTCCAAAATTTGCCTATCTGCAAAAACTCTTCTCTGGAGCAAAGCAGGTTGTTTCATCCTTGGATTCGTATCTGCTTTGGAATTTAACCAGAAAACTACTGGCTGAGACAAGCATGGCGGCTCGAACCATGCTCTATTCGCTAGAGTCTAAAAATTGGGACCCGGAATTGTGTAAAGTTTTTGGGGTCGATCAACTTCGGCTTCCACCGATAGTTCCAAGTATTTACGAAAGGGGTAAGTTTAAGAGTATACCGATTATGGCGTCTATTGGTGATGCCCAGGCGAGCTGCATCGCGCTCTCAGACTCATCGATGGTGCCTGTACTGACTCTTGGAACCGTAGCTTCACTGATGATACCAACAGGCGCAAGATTGATCCGAAAAGAGGGATTTATTAGTAGCATTCTTAAAGTGGCTCCCAACGGTACCTTTTATGAAATCGAGGGAACCGAAAGCAATTGTGGTGCCTTGATTGAGCTTATCGTGCAGCGAAAAAAATTAGTTAACTCTGCCGCAGAGATTGATTCGATTTGTGAGGAAGAGGAGCAGAGAGTAGGGGAGGGTGGAGCGCTAGGATACTTTCCTCTAGTTGGTAGCGGTCCGCCAAATTGGTATGTCAACCTTAAGTCATACACCGACAAACCGATAGAATCAGATCCTAAGAGTTACGTTCGGGCGGTGTTTGAGAGCCTTGCCTTTGGAATTTCTAAGCTAATACTTGAGCTGCAAAACGCTTTGGAACTTCCATTTCGGGATATTTTGGTGAGCGGTGGAGTTGCTAGTAGTGACTATCTCTTGCAGAGAATTTCCGACGTAACTGGAGTTACGCTCAATAGATCTAGTGACAACGAACAGACACGCTCGGCTTCGGCAATTGGAGCTGCGATACTTGCAGCCGAGGGAGTTGGAGCAAAAGTGGTTTGCAGATTATGTGGCGAAAAGCGTACGTTCGTTCCCGGGAAGGATATGAATCGAGGGGGTGTTGCACGAGCAAGGTTTGCCCGTTGGCGCAGTATTGAGTCGGCGGTATTAAACGGGAAAGCTAACGGTTTGATTGAAATTGATCTGAGATGAAAAGTTTCCGAAACGAGATTAACCGAATGGCCCGGGATCTGAAGCACAACCCGCCTAAGCGCATAGTGCTTTTGCACCATAACGATACCGATGGACTTAGTGCCGGAGCAATTCTCAGCTTACTTTTTAAGCGGCTTAACATTCCGATCAAGCGATTTTCACTTGAAAAGCCATATCCTCTGGTTATGCAGCACATTATCTGTAAACTTTGCGATGAAGACACGGCGCTCTTTCTCACTGATTTCGGTAGTGGGATGCTCGCCGAGCTATCAAAGATTAATTCCAAAAGAGATCGTCCTCTTGAAATTTTTGTTTTAGACCACCATCAAATCAGCAAATCGGACGACCCAAAGATTAAACTACTGAACGGACTAAGTTTTGGCCTTACCTCCACTGACTTTTCAAGTAGTGTTCTTTGTTTTCTCCTCGCTCGAGCGGTTGATTCAAGAAATGACGACCTTTCTTGGTTAGGTGCTCTTGGAGCGCTTGGGGATAGGTTTTTGATCGATGGGAAACTAGCCGGCTTAAACGCTGAAGTTTGGAGGATAGTTGAGAGATTAAAATTGGGTGTCTTTGAGCAAGAGTACTATTTTGAGTTAGACTGCCGCCGCCCCGCAGAATCGATGATTCAAGCCTTAGACGCGTTGGGCGGTGTCGGGTATCTCCGCGATGGTGTGGAAACAGCAATTTTTGGATTAACAGAAGGAGTCGATGCGAATTTCTTTCTTTTAGCCTCGCAATTTTTGGCTGAGATGCGAGCTAAGTTTGAGCAGTTCTCAAATCAATTTACCCCAAAAACTACCAAAAACATTGAGTGGTTTGACCTTGGTGCCTCGTTTTTTCCGATGGGGGTTAAGTCTGTTGGGTTACTCTGTTCTGATTTGATAACTAAGGGGAAAGTTGATTCTAGTAAGTACCTGGCTGGATTTCAGCGCGTACCAAATACCATCCCCGGAATTGGCTCGTTCGAACTATGTCAAAGCAAGGTATCTATGAGAGTTCCGCAACAGTTGGCAGAGGAAATCCGGCAGGGACGGGCACCAGATCTTACCAAATTACTTCCAAGGGCTACTATCGCGGTTGGTGGATTTGTGGATGCATGTCACCCCTTGGCTGCGGCCACAACCGTGCCTCTGGGGAGCGAGGAGGCGTTGATTTTGGCAATACAGCGGGAAATAGAGTCGAATAAAGTTGTTTGAGAGCTTTGACAAGGGTGGTAAGGAGTAGTACATTTAAAGCATGCTTACGTTAAACCACTCCGCAGCATGTTGTTGTTGCTCTCGATTCATATCGGGATGGAGGGTTTAATCTAAGTAAATAGACCAAAATTGATTAAAGAGAGGCCCTTTATCCGACAGCGGATAAAGGGCTTTTTTATTTTTATGTACATTAATTTAGGAGTAATAAATGATACCTCAAGGAATTGATCAATTACGGGGAGATCTAGGGGTGAGCGATCCAAGAGTCTCCGCTGAGATAGTAAAGTCAGTGGAGATCGGATTGGATATTGAGATCGTTCAAGCGCTTGAGAACCTTGATCTTCAAAGTGTTACGGTAAATTACGAGCCAGAAGAAGTCCTAGGACGGGAAGCGAGGTTTCTTCGTCTTCGCGGCGACTTGGTCACTATCGAACCAGATTCAGCCGGGGAACCAAAGCGTACTAAAGTCGGGGAGATAAAAGCTTATCAGGGAGTGGATTGGAGTAAGAGTGATCAAAGCAAAGGCACCGAAGGCCTAAAGTACTACATCGGCGTTGAGTTAGCCTTGCCGATTCGCGATCGGTCAACTTCTCTCGACTATTTTCCGCGTTATGACTTAAGGGAGCGAGAGGCGATTAAATTCGTTGAGGCTCTAAATGGAGTCGGAATCGAACTAGAACTGAAGAAAGTTTAGTTTAATGGGTTGATTTTACCGTCAACTTCGGATGCATCCTCAGGAGCCCCTTCTCCGATAACGAGTATCTTTGTGGCGAAACGCTCATTTCTTTTCCTTACCACGCCGGTGACGCGTGCGCGCACACCCACGCGGACCTCTCCCATAATCCAGGCGTTATCGTAAATAAAGAAATCTTTACCGCATACTGAAAACGGAGCGTTTTCACCCTGCTTAAGAATCCCCTCTCTTACGAATGTACCTAGAACTCCTGCGGTGGATCGCGGTCTCACTGTTGGAAACCCCTTTGAGTCAATCTTTGATTTTGAGGTGAAGAGCTCATCGAATTTTTTTGGTACTTTAAGTCTCGTGTCTAAAAAATCTAGCCCCGGAATGCGGCTATTCATAATGTTTGGAAGTCCAACAAAAAAACGTGCCAATGCACCTTGGTCTGACTTTATCACCTTCGCTCTCCCAGTTATTTAAGCACCGAACCAAAAGCATAGAGGCTAAGCACAGCCTCGTTGCGACATTATTGGCTAGTTTTGCAGGCGGTATGCCAGCAGGTCGGATTCGTAAACTGCTGTAATTCCACAACTTATTTTAAGATCGAGTGACCAGGATCAGATTAACGGAACCATGCGCCATACTACATTGCAAACATTGCAAAAACTCTTAGTGGTTGATCGTGGGGACTCGATGATGGATAGTTCGCTATCGTAAACACACTTTCTCAGGAGAAAATTAATGGGCTCAAAATTCTCAGTTAAAATAATGCTGCTCACCCTATGCACGGGGATCGTTCTTGGCTGTTCCTCGACGAAACCACATTTGGGAGAGAGTATGACTCAATCGAGTCCGAAGGAAGGGATGACAGTCACCCAAGCAGACAGCAGACGTCTGCTTCCAAACGGCAAAATTGCCGGGGAAGATGCAGCGCTCGTTCAAGTTGAAGCGACTGTAGACATGATTAATTATGGAACTAGGGAATTCGCGTTAAGCTCAGGAAATGGGGACCCGCTTACTTTAATCGCTGGTCCAGAGATTAGAAATTTTAACCAGATTCAGGCTGGCGATAAAGTAATGGCTGAATATCTTTTGGCCATGGCCTTTGAAGTTCGACCACCTACCGCTGAAGAGCTTGCTGCTAGTGGAAAAATTGTCGGAATGTCAGCTAGAACCAAGCTTGGAGAGAAACCTGGTGCTGGTGCGATGAGCACCGGAATAAAAGTAGCAACAGTGGAATCGATTGATATGAAGAATCATACTGTAAAACTAAAGGATCCGAAAACCGGCAGCTCGGCTTTGATTAAGGCGAAATACCCGGAGAATCTTGCCTTTGTAAAGCAAGGTGACTCAGTCGTGATTACCGCTGTTGAAGGGTTTGCTACGAGCGTTCATCAAGTTCGCTAGATTTTGCGGGCCACATAAAACGAAACCGGCTCCAAGAGGGAGCCGGTTTGCGTTAACTATCTAAACTAGCCTACGGCTGATTCAGCTCAAAGTACTCTTGAAGTGCAGCCTTTCTTAGCGTCTCAGCAGTATTGCCGTCAGCATCAAGCTCGACACTCCAGAAGTCCGATTCGCGCCAAGCATGGTAGCTGTAGCTCTGGACCCCATACTCTTCAAAGATACTCATCATATCTCTTAGGTATTGAGCAGCTTCATCGTCTGGTGCGTGGCGGCTTACGGCCATCTCTCCTACCACTACGTCTACTCCAAAATTTTTCTGGAACTTAATAGCCTTTTCAATGAGCTTATACATTCCTGTGGCTTTTTTCTTTTTCTTAGCCTTCTTACCCTTCTTACAGGTTGAACCTGCGCTTGGATAGTGAACTACTGGATCCCCATCTTGGTTCGCAAAATTCGGGCATGGGTAGAAATTAAATCCGTATAAGACGTCTGAGATTCCCTCTAAGAGACTGCTTTCCTTCAGCTTTGTCGGATTAGCATAAGCGGCGTTTTTGATTATTGGAATTTCCACCTCATAGTCATTTCGAATTAGCTCGGCGGTTGCTTGGGCTAACTCATCCCAGGTCATCACTCCGGGTGGTGTGGAATTACCCGTCGGCGGTTCACTCATAATCTCTAGTCCAATAATACGCTCAGAAGATGGAGCATCGATTAACGTGTCTAAAATCATAGCCCAACCATCAAGGAACGCAGTCTGTAAGTCCTCATCACAGAATACGGCCGCCTGTGGAAAGTTACTGGTGGTATTTCCGCAGTAACCAAACCGTCCTGGAGGAGTGTGGTTATCTAAGATTACGTCAATACCGGCACCGTCAAACACCGGGAGAAGATCGACTACATAGTCTAGCTGTGTTTGAAGCGATTCAAGATACTCTTCGACTGTTTCAGTGTCGGCCGACTCATCACGGGATAACTGCAGGCGAACTGTATTTATACCTAACGCTGCTGCTGCAACAATGTCATCGGTATCGGTACTCCAAGGCATATTGAAACCACGATATAGCGTGTCCGCACATGCCTCTCCCCCTATCAGTGCTATGGCGGATAGTGCCAGAGCAAACTTCGCGCAACCCTTAGTCATTACTAACCTCCTATTTAACCTTTGAACAGCAACCGGCTATATTCATTATAACAGTTTTCGATGAATACAATTCTGGTTACCAAACTGCAGCTAGAAGTATCGCCGGATGCAACTGAATCTGTAGCTTTGGTGACGAAAACAAAAGGGATTTTTAGCTGCAATATTAGCGCGTTACGAGAATGTCTGAGTTCCTGTGAGATTCCTCACCTGCTAACTTAATTATAGCCCAGAGCCAATAGCTTGATAGGCGCGCCCCAACCCGGTCATGGTGTTTCCACAGCTTGAGTGAAAGGCTTCCACGAGAAGCTCTCTGTTCTGCCTAACCCATTCTAGTAGTTCCGAAGAGACACTTCTTGCGTCGATCTCTACGATGTAGGGCTGCGAAACTTCATCAGTTACACCCGGCGAGGTAAAATACCTCCCGCCCAGTTTAGCAAAACTTTTCGCTGTCAGTC
>CAZJXY010000062.1:0-12757 GCA_964549925.1 uncultured Bdellovibrionales bacterium
AAAATCGATATCGTAGTTGGCGCTGGCGCAAAGTCCAAAACCTTAAAGGTATCAATCCCTCCCGGCTCTAAGGACGGCTCAAAAATTAGGCTAGGGGGTGAAAAGACAGGGCTTGGAATTGATCTCGTCTTAGAGCTTAAAATCAAACCTGACCCGTTGTTTTCTAGAGATGGCAATAATTTGGTAATAGAGGTTCCGGTAAAATTTTCGGAATTAATTAACGGCGGAAATATTGAAGTTCCAACTTTGGACGGACGGGTGAGCTTAAAGATTCCGGCTGGAAGTAGCGCTGGCACTTCGCTGAGAGTCCGGGGGAAAGGGATCAAAGCCGAGGGTTCGCAAGGAGATCTTTTGGTGAAGCTAAAACTAGTGGCCCCGGACATTGTCAATTCAGAAGTGCGGGAGCTTGCCACTAAGCTTGAGCGCTTTTACTCGCGCGACCCGCGTGAAACTTTACGTTAATTTTTGATTTTGAAGAGTGCATCTTGAAAGTCGGTCTGATTGGTTGCGGGAAGTTAGGAAAAGCGTTCGTTCGAGCCCTACTTTCTTCTGGACTTTGTCGGGAGGGAGACCTTCTTTTGGTCGAACGTGAAGAGTGGCAGGTAGAAGAATTTCGAAATAAATATAAAATTGACTGCACAACTAAACCTGACGAAAAGCTCGGTGCGATGGAAGCTGTTATTCTTGCGGTCAAGCCCCAGGACTACGAGATTATGGCAGAGCAGGCGGCGCTGTTTATCTCACCCCATCAAATGCTTCTTTCAGTGATGACCGGAATTAAGATCGCTCGTATCTCGCGATCGTTCGGTGGCAATACGCAGATCGTTCGCACCATGCCAAATCTTCCGGCACAGATTGGACAGTCCATCACACCCTACGTTGCGCACCCGCAAGCTTCAGCTCAAAGTCGAGCTATGGCCTTACGGATTCTTTCCGCTATCGGTACGCATGTCGAGTTGCGCGATGAAAGTTTGATTAATGCGGTAACAGCGCTTTCCGCTACCGGGCCGGGTTATGTTTACGAAATTATAAGTCAGATGCTAAAGGCCGCGGAGGAGATGGGGTTTACTCACGACCAGGCCTCACAATTGATCGCCGAGACTTTCGTCGGATCGATTGCACTCTGGAAAAATAGCGGAAAAAGCGTAGAGGAGCTTAGAGATACTGTTAAGAGTAAAGGCGGAACGACTGAAGCGGCTTTGAAGCGTTTTGAACAGGGTGAGTTAGGAAAGACCTTGAGGGAGGGGATGTTGGCGGCTTTTAAGCGTGCCGTGGAATTAGGGGGAGATTAGTGGAGCTCACGGAAAATGAAATTGTTGCTCCCCTGAAATTGTCGGGATTTGTGCAACACTATGATTGGGGTAAGGTTGGTGTTGACTCAATCATTTCAAAAATAGTTGGCGAAAAGCGCCATATTCCGATGGCCGAGCTTTGGTTCGGGAGTCACCCAAAAGGATCATCCTATGTTACAGTCGGCGCTTCCAAGTATTCTTTGCGGGAAGTTATCGCCGCATTTCCGAGGCAAGTCTTAGGCGCAAGAGTGGTGGATCAGTTTGGTCCCGATCTTCCGTTTCTATTTAAGGTTCTTTCCATAGCAAAACCACTCTCAATTCAGGCACACCCGGACAAGGAATTGGCTAAGGCTCTTCATAAGAGGGATCCAAAGAACTACCCGGATAGAAATCATAAGCCGGAAATCGCGATCGCCGTGAGCGATCTTCAAATTTTATGTGGTTTTCGTCCGGTAAGAGAGATCCAAAGGATGCTGACATCCGTTCCGGAGTTTAAATTGCTTCTCAGCGACGATTTGGTTTCGCACTTGCTGAAGTGGGAGGGCGGAGAGGGCGATTTTCTAAAAACTCTCTACTCAGGTGTGGTGCTAGCTCCGATAGCGTCTTTGAGGGCGAGCTGCGGTGCTTTAGTCGCTCGACTCAAGATGGTGAGCGAGCCTTCGATTGAGGATCAGTGGGTTTTGAAAGTTTGTGCCGATTACCCAGAAGGTGATATTGGGCTTTTTAGCTTTTACATACTGAATTTAATTCGGCTTTCTCCCGGAGAGGCAATCGCAACAGGGCCAAATACAGCGCATGCATACCTTTCGGGAGAGCTTCTCGAGTGCATGGCGAATTCTGATAACGTGGTACGAGCCGGCCTGACCAATAAGTTTAAGGACGCTGAGACCTTGATCTCAATGTTGGAGTATCGCTCTCAATTGCCACAGATTCGATCAACTTCATCTGTAGATTCTTCCTCCAACTCTAAAGTAATTAGAGAGTTCCAAGCGAGAGCCCTCAAGAAGAACGATAAGTATGTGAATATGAATTCAGAAGATAGTGTTGGCTTGTATTTTAATTTGGATGGGAGCTGCAGTCTAAAGTATAAGACTGAAGATTTTGAGCTGCACCCCGGGGAGGCATGCCTTATTCCAGCGTCTCTAGAGGAGCATCAAGTAAAATGTAGCGGCAAGGTGTACTGGATTTCAGTCCCTAAGTGAGTCGTTGATAGGCTGAAGAGTAAAATGACGGAAGTTTTAAAGGTAAGGGAACTTTCCAAGCAATTTGGAGAGTTCCACGCGGTACAAAAGGTATCATTTTCGCTGCACCAAGGGGAGATTTTGGGTTTTCTCGGGCAGAATGGCGCTGGGAAGACTACTACAATTCAGATGTTACTTGGGATCTTGACCCCGACTTCTGGTGAAATTGATTATTTTGGTAAGAATTTTTTTGCTCATCGCTCAGAAGTGTTAGAGCAAATTAATTTCTCTTCGGCGTACACCAATCTTCCATACAACATTTTAGTAAAAGATGCTCTTCACTTTGTCTCGTATTTGTACGCAGTTTCGGATCGTAAAAGACGCGTCGCCGAAATTGTTGAAATTTTTAACCTAACAAAGCTCCTGAATAACCGAGTCGGAACGCTTTCCGCTGGAGAACAAACTCGTCTCAATTTAGCCAAGGCATTTTTTAATCGCCCTAGAGTCGTGTTGCTCGATGAGCCGACGGCAAGCCTTGATCCGGAAACAGCGCAGGCAGCCAGAGATTACATCACTGAGGTCAGAAAGACCGATTCGATGTCAGTGCTCTTCACTAGTCATAATATGCCAGAGGTCGAGGCTATTTGTGATCGAGTCATCTTTATCGAACAGGGGAAAATTACAGCCGACGATACCCCTTACAACCTCTCTAGGAAATTGGATCTCAGTACAGTTTCATTAGTTCTAGAGAAAAGCGGGGATGTAGGATTTCAACGAGTGGTTGAGCGCTTTAACTTAGTTCCTAAAGATCGATCTCAAGAGGTCGTAGTTAAGTTGAGGGAAAGTCAAATATCCGATTTTATTCAGGCGCTCGTTTCTGAGCGGGTTGTGTTCCATGGACTGACCGTACGCCGTGCGAGTCTTGAAGAGTACTTCTTCAAGGAGCAGCGTGAATTGATGCGAGGAGTGAGTGTTCAATAGAATATTCGGGATAATTCTTAGGTATTGGTATTGCACGATTCGGAGCTGGGATCGCCTGACAGACTTTTTCTACTGGCCGCTATTAGATTTGGTGTTGTGGGGTGTGACGGGAGCTTACGTGGAGCGCGCATCGAATGGCCAATTGGAAATAGTTTCAAGCCTTATTTGTGGAATTATTCTCTGGTACGCAGTTTACCGAACTCAAGGTGATATCTCGATCAATGTCCTAGAGGAGATATGGAATAAGAACCTACTCAACATCTTTTCGAGTCCGATATCTTTGGGAGAGTACACTGGCGCAGTGTTACTCTTTAGTCTCTTTAAGTCCTTTGGCTCGGCTTTGGTTGCGGCCGTGATTGGCTATTTAATCTACGGGGTGAATATTTTAACCCTTGGTTGGTATCTGGTTCCTTTTGTGCTTTTGCTGACCCTGTTCGGTTGGTCCATCGGAATCTTAGTGAGCGGATTGCTGCTTCGGTTTTCGACGAAGATTCAAAGTGTAGCATGGTCATTAGTCTGGTTTTTTGCTCCCTTTACCTTGGTTTACTTCCCAAGAGAGATCTTACCGGGATGGGCCTACACCCTCTCTCTCGGAATCTCAGGTAGCTACGTAATGGAAGAGATGCGATCAGTTTTGGCTGGTACTGCACTAAATTGGCATAATCTTTGGACGGCCGCATGGATTAATCTGATCTACCTCGTAGTCGTTGTCTGGTTTTTTCGGCGCAGTTTCCAAGCAGCGCTTAATCGTGGATTAATCAAAGTTTATTAGTACGAGTTTCAATTTCGCTCAGTCGCTATCCGATCATCTCTAATAAAAACTTGGTTGGTCGGATGTTGGGTGTCCTCAATCCGTCCAAGCACCCACAAATTACGCGAGTTTTCTAATCTTTACAGTGCTTTACATACTGGGACACCCAAGCTACGATTGCGCCCATGTTTTTCCCGAAATATTGGGCCAAGGGCTCTAAAAATGGCGTAATTTGTTGGGGCTTCTCCGAACGGAGTTTGGATGAGGCCAAAGCCGTTGCTCAGGCGCGTGCAGAGAAAGTCGCGGCAGTGAAGATCTCAGAAAGAGTCCGTAGTTCTCAATACGGTTACACTGATCGGCCGCTTCGAGAGGAGGTTCTGGAGCAGGTCAAATTCCAAGGTCAACTTACCGGTGTTGTTTCGCGTAATCGATATGGTGCGCTGGTATTAAATACGAACGGGTTGATGTTTCTTGATCTAGATGCTGCCCCTAAAAAGTAACTCGCAAAGAAGGGTTTTTTTGCCTCTCTTTTCGGGGGCGGGAAAGCCGACAAAAGTGAGTTATCTCAGGAGTCGCTCTCGGTTGTGGAGAGATGGTCGTGGGACCATCCGTCTTGGGGAATTAGGGTTTATCGGACGGCTGGGGGACTTAGGTTAGCGATAACTCATCAACGATATGATGTCGAGCGAGGTTTTGATTCCTCGGCAATTTCCGGATTAGCGGTTGATCCTTTGTATTTGCGCCTTTGCTCCGCACAGAAAAGCTATAGAGCGAGGCTTACGCCTAAACCTTGGCGACTCGGAGTATCAGTTCCTCAGTGTAGTTGGCCTTTTGAAACTTCGAAGCAAAAGGATCGCTTTGATGTGTGGGAAAAGGAGTATGTGGCCTTATCTGAGAAATTTGCCGTTTGCGAGTTAGTAAAGACACTGGGCAATTCAAGCGTACTTCCTGAATTCTCGCCTTTGATTGCGTTGCACGACCGACTAACCAAAGCCGAATCCGGATTACCATTGGCTTAACATCTTGAGGGCAAATGAAAGCGCTGACTAAATACCTTAGTTTTAATACTGCAGAGCGGATGGAGTTTGTTAATATTACTGCGGATGTTGAGGGTGCGGTCACTGAAAGTGGGATCAGGGAAGGGTTGTGCCTAGTTAATGCAATGCATATTACAGCGAGCGTATTTATCAACGATGATGAGTCTGGTCTGCATAAGGATTACAAAAAATGGCTTGAGCAACTTGCGCCGTTTAATCCTAGTGCTGAAGTTTATAATCACAACCGCACAGGCGAAGACAACGCCGATGCCCACTTGAAAAGACAGATTATGGGTAGGGAAGTGGTTGTGGCCATCACCGGCGGAAAACTTGACTTTGGCCCCTGGGAGCAGATTTTTTACGGCGAATTCGATGGTCGGCGAAAAAAGCGTGTTTTGGTGAAGGTTATCGGGGAGTAGCGAGGTTGGATCCGCTGTTGATTTGTCTACTGGTAGGCCTCGGCATAGTAATCGGTCTATCGATTGAGCGTAAACCACGCACCGAGGGCAGTGGAGCTGAACTTCCGGCATTGGCCTCAGCCGATGAGAATGACGTACGGAGTCTATTCTCCTTGCTCGGGACCATCGCTGCCTGTGATGGGCACGTCTCAGAAGCAGAAAAGAAAGAAGTGGAAAAGTTTCTCGCTATCTATATTCCACTCGAACAGCGCGAATTGGCTCTCGCCTCATTTGAGATAGGGATACAGCAGAAAGCTAACCGTGGCTTGATATCGTCCCATGCTTTCGAATTGTATTGGGATGTCGAGCGTGAGTGGCTAGAGCCAATTCAAATCCTAGATATTCTTATTCGGGTTGCGGTTGTGGATAAGCAGATCGACAGCCTGAAAGAGTACGTGATTGAAACCGTGGCAGAGACCTTAGGAGTTCATAAACGTACCTATAAAATATTGCGGGATACGTTGCGGATAAAGGCGGGGTTTTCGGCAAAAGATGCCCCTTACGCTAAGGCAAAAGATAGCATAAAACGTCGGGGCAAGGCTGAGCTTAAGGCGTTCTCTTCGCATGAAATTCTTGGAGTATCGCACGAGGCGACTGCCAAGGAGGTGCAAAAAGCGTATCGAGAGTTGGTAAAGAAATATCATCCGGATAAGTTGCAGGACAAAAAGCTTTCGGATAGTCAACGTGAGGAGATGCTGAGGCGCTTTTGTGAAATCCAGGAGGCCTACGAGTCGATTTGCTCGACGGCGACTTAGACTTATTTTCTGAAAATTGAAGGTGTAGTTAAGGCAGTAAATGACAGTTCACTCTGAAGGAATCGATCTGATAAGGCTTTCCCGGTTCCTGATCATCTTTCTCGCAGCGTTGCTCCTAATTGGGTCGGTTGCTGCCGCCGATACTCGGCCGAACATTCTTCTGATTATTAGCGACGATCAGCGCTATGATGATCTTAATGATGACGTTATGCCAATCACAAAGCAGCGCATCTTTGATCAGGGCGTGACTTTCACGAATGGTTACATCACGACACCAGCTTGCTGCCCGAGTCGCTCATCTATTTTTACAGGGCTATATGCGTCACGCCACAAGGTCATAACTAACGAACATGAGCTTAGGATTCCGACAATAATCCCGGCGATGAAGCAGGCTGGATATGTCACGGGTATAATCGGTAAGTATCTAAATACATGGGATGGACGCAAGAGGAAGGAATTTGATTTTTGGGCAGTATTTCCGGGTGGTAGCTCTCGGTATTATAATCCAGTCATGCATATAAACGGCAAGGTAGTACGGCCAAAGGGGTACATCACACATATAGTCCGTGACCGAGCCTTGAAGTTCCTTGAGGATGTCGAAAAGACGACCAAGCCATTTTTCTTAATAATGACACCGAATGCACCCCATTATCCAACGACTCCCGATCCAGAATCTGAGGGGTTGTTTGAACTCGATAGCTTAAGTTCTCCCAACTTAAACGAGGACGATGTTTCAGATAAGCCCGCATATGTTCGGAACCAAAATCTATTGGACACCCCTGCTCTTGCTGGCCGCACGAGTTTATTACGCAGACAACGACGTTGTTTGTGGTCACTCGATTTAGCGATAGGAGAGGTGCTTAATCGTCTTGAGCTAATAGGGAAGCTCGATAACACCCTGGTAATTTTCATCTCTGACAACGGTGAGTTTCGCGGTGAACATCGGCTTGCAAGCAAGGACGCTCCATATCAGGAAGCCGTGCGCGTTCCCTTTGGCATGCGATACCCGCCAACCATTCCAGCGGGCACAATCAAGGATGAGATCGTCGCTAACATTGATATCGCCCCAACCATTGGCGATTTGGCTGAGGTCAGCCCTTCAATCGCCTTTGACGGTCTATCCCTGCTGACGCTATTTGAGGACACCCACAATTGGCGTTCGGATCTTCTGATAGAGGATTGGAGGAAAGCTAAAAACCAGAGATTCCCGTGGGTTGGACTGATTACCCCGCAATATAAGTATATTAGAAACCAGGGGGATATTGATGAACTCTACGACCTTTCAATTGATCCCTATGAACTCAACAACTTGCAGTCTGAGTTTACGATTAAGGACACCCTAAGTCTTAGGTTAGACCAGGTGCTTTTGGCGGTAAGGGGCAGCACGTCATTTTCTAAGCCGAAGGGAAAGATTGGGGTTCAGTATTAGAAGGGCGATTAAAAGTCGGGTGTCGGGGTCTAAACGGTGACTCGTGCGCTAAATTAGGAAGTAGAAGTAGATCGTGAGGCATCTACGATACCAGTGCATACATAATCGACGTTCGCTTCATTGATCGCTGGAATAGGGATTCTCCCCTCTGGCGCAGGATGGAGACCGTGTTCTCTCATTTTTGCGTCTTGCTTCGGAGAAAAACCAAGGGTGATGAAAAAACCTTGGCCCTTTGATATGAAACCGGTATCAAAATCCGCCCCGGCGCGGATTAAGCCGTCAGCGAGTAGTTGCCTCTTAAATCTAATATCCTCTGCGAATTCCCGGGTTTCAGTGACCCATTGTTCACGGAGGCTGCTGTCGGATAAAACTAAATGCACGACCTCTGCCGGAGTTCGATTCGCTGTTGAGTGCACGGCTCTTATTAGTTTTTCCATGTTCGATTGGAGAATCTCAGTCTGTTCACGATCCCTACCAATAATCATGAGTGCACCGACCCGATCCCCATAGTAGTTACAGCTTTTGGAGGCCGACCATCCCATCATTACCGGAATTCCAGCCTTTATAAATGCTCTGACCGCTGCTACATCTTCATCGAAGCCATCCCCATATCCCTGATATGTGATGTCGCACACAACTACTAACGGTGGCTTCAAAGGACCAGAATCCAAAATACAACGCCCAATTAGGGCCCATTCATTCAAATTTTCGTTGATTCCCGTCCCATTATGATTACTTGACTGTACTACTAATAAGGTTGGAGCAGTGCGTTGGTTGATCGCAGATAGAGAGGCTCGCAAATCAAGTTGCCTGTGAGCATTAACGCGGTCATAAATAATCACTTCGTTTCCGCTAGCCCGAAACAATTGGGGATAGTTTCCCCATGAATGATTGCTGATTAGCGCCTGGGTGCGGGGACTATCATTATTTAAGCTCTCGTGGCTTCCGCTATGAAGCAGACCAGCGATGTATAATGCGCCACTACATCCAATTGTCTGAACTGAAGCAATCCGCCCATTAAGTTGGGATTTTAGCTCGTCTCCAAGCACTAATCTCTCTACTTCATTAATAAACCCCTCATGTCCACGCTGGGAAAGATAAGTTCTAGGAGCGCGGCTTTTTAAAATTCGCTCTGCGGCCTGATATACAGATTCATTGAACGGGACTTTGCCCTCGAATTGAGTAGTACCTATCGAAAGATTTACTTTTCCGGAGCCGAGCGGCATCCCAGGAGAAGATATCTCTGGTCTTGGGTCCAAGCCGTAAACTTTTGCAGCCGCAAATATTTTGTCTTTCTCTGCCAGCTGGAGATTATCCCAACATGCGAATCCATCGGAACTCTGCACTGAGGAAGAAACGCCAGTCATCATGCCGCTCAGATCTGCTGACCCCGCAGCTGTTTTTTCCATTTCCTTTTCCGGAGTCATACTCGCCTTTAGTAGCCTCCGATTTGCAAGGAAAAAGAATTTAAGGACGGATTCCCGTTATTACCAAAATACTGAGACCGTAGGTCCGCCATCTTTGTGTGGCCAAATAGGTTATGAGCACGTCCGCTTTCGGGGAATATGCGTTGCAGCTCAAGAGAGATCTCCTGAATTGACAAATCTGTCGTCCTGGCCCCAATTTCTACTCGAGCATGCTGCATAAAGCTTGACCGCCCTCTCAAAGGAGTTCGCCCCTAACCGCTAACTAGTATGCTATTATGGAGCAGAGTTGCGCCAAGTCAAACAACGTCCCCAATCCCTCCAACCCCCCATATTCATTGAATGATTTACCACGGATCAAAACCTGGACACCCAAGAAAATTAAGCAACTTTTCCATCAATGCCTCGAACACTTCATAGGGAGTTAATCGTAATAGGAGGCCAGGATGACCATCGCTCGGAACAAGTTAGTGAATGTGAATGAGGTTGGATATTACCACTGCATGTCCCGGTGCGTGAGGAGGGCGTTCTTATGCGGAGTGGACGAATATCTAAAGAAGTCATTTGAGCACCGACGTGAGTGGATCCGAAACAGATTGCTCTTCCTGATAGAAACTTTTGCCATCGAAGTTGTTGCTTACGCAATAATGAGTAATCACTTGCACACTCTAATAAGAGTTCGCCCAGATCTGGTTGAGCAATGGAGCGCTGAAGAAGTAGCTATTAGATGGAGAAGATTATTTCCACTTAGACGGGAAGCAGGCAGACCCGCTGAACCAAGTCTCGCGGAAATCGAGGCAATTACATCCCAACCTCAACTAGTCATAGAGTATCGGAATAGATTGTCGAGCATTAGCTGGTTTAACCGCTGCCTGAACGAAAGAATAGCAAAGATGGCCAATCTCGAGGACCAATGTACTGGGAGATTTTGGGAGGGGCGATTTAAGTGTCAAAAAGTTGTGGATTTAAGCTCCATTCTAGCCTGTGCAGCATACATCGATCTTAATCCAATTCGAGCAAAAATCGCACAGACACCCGAAGGCAGTGATTACACAAGCATACAAGATAGATTGAGATTAATGGTTCGGGGAACAGGCGATTTATTGGCAGAGAAGTTACTTTCATTTGAGGTAGTAAGTGGTGGAACATTCACAACAGCTGAGTACATAAACCTAATCGATAAAACCGGCAGAAGCGTTGCTTCGGGGAAGGGATCTATTCCTAACGACCTAGCTCCGATACTCCAAAGAATGAACTTAAATCCTGATTATTGGCTCAAAACCGCAACCAATTATCGCAAAATCTTCCCCAGAATGGCTGCTCCGACTCGACTGATGCGCACAACAGCGGATGAAATCGGGCAATTCTGGTTGAAAGGAGTGAGATTATCACGAGCAGTTTTCACAGTTTAGTCATGGTTGCGTAAGTTGATTTCCTGGCTTGACTAAACTACTTCCAACGAAATTAGGAGTTATTCTAAACGACCGGCTCAAGTCAAGTAGGGCATGCTGCCGATACGAGAGTAAGAGTAAGCGGTGGAAATTCTAAGAATCTGAGGGCAAGGATGCGCTCAGAGCCAAAAAGCGAGGGTTCACGGATGAAAACTATTCTAATCATAGATGACTGTTCGGATACCAGGCAACTAGTCAACGATTTACTTACGGAATCAAATTTCCATGTGGAATCTGCAAGCAGCGTCAAGGAAGCTTTCGATAAGCTTGCTATAGACAATTACGATCTTATTATTTGCGATATCCATCTTCCGTTCTCGTTGGGCTCTGATCACTTCGACTATGGGTACTCTTATGAAGTTGGAGTGAGAACCATTCAACAACTGAAATGGGTGTCACCGGATCAGCCAATCTTGGCGATTACTGCAACCGCCCCTTGGGATTTACCGACAGTCATGCGGGAGATTTCTGATATTCCGGTCCTTTCTAAGCCATTGGGACATAGGGCTCTTTTGAGCAAGGTTTCAGAACTTACATCATCGGTTGGGTCATGCGCATTGACTGAAACCGAGCGTACTGTGCCACCGCTGAACTAAGCTATAGATTCTAACCCATTGATATAATTAGCATTTAGTTTGCTGCCCAGAGCCAAATGTTGGGTGTCCTAAAGTTATCTGAGTTTCGGCTCAAGGAGGACGAGAGCGGGGCCGATAATTTTAATAGGCGGGTGTAGGTCGATAAGGAGACAACGTTAATTATCGCCTTCGCAGAGGAAAAGCATGTACGGCAAAAATGCCCACAGCGTTTATCAGACAGTGCAAGTAACAACGACGGATCGAGGTCGCTTGTTGCTGATGATGTATGATGGAGCTATCAAATTTCTAAAGCAAGCAAAATCCGGAATTGAAGAAAATGATATCGTGCGCTTCTGTAAGTTCTTGGCTAAAGCGCAAGCTATTATAGCCGAGTTGATGAATACTCTCGATTTCGAACGAGGCGGAAAGATCGCAAAAGACCTAGATCGTCTTTATGACTTCATGTTGTTCTATCTGACTGAAGCAAACCTTCACCGAGATAGCAGACGGATTGATAAGGTAATCGGACTTTTGGACACGATTTACCAAGCTTATAAGGAAATCATTCTGACTGGTCGAGCTGAGGCTCAACTTTCTGGTAAAGCTGAAGGCGAAGAAAAGCCAGCCGAGGGAAATCGAGTCGCCATATCCCTGTAACAGAACTTATTCGCCCAGATAGGCTTCGCGAATTCTTGGATCTTCGAGCAGATCACCCCCTTTTCCTTCTAGCACGATTTTTCCTGTTTCCATTACATAGGCACGGTGGGCGATTTGGAGCGCAAGATGAGCATTTTGTTCAATCAGAAACACTGTCATCCCGGATTGATTAAGACTTTTTATTGTCTCAAAAATCTTTTGTACTAAAATTGGTGCAACACCCATAGAGGGTTCATCAAGCAACAGCAGCTTAGGCCGACTCATCAGCGCGCGGCCTATCACTAACATTTGCTGTTCTCCGCCGGAGAGTGTTCCGGCCAATTGGAAACGCCGCTCCTTTAAAATCGGGAAGAGTTCGAAGGCTTTCTCTAAATCAATGCGAATCTCTGCTGCATCATTTCTCGTAAAAGCCCCCAATTCTAGGTTCTCTTGAACGGTTTGGCGCGGGAAAACTTTTCTTCCTTCCGGGACGTGAGCAATCCCGAGCTTGACTAACTGATGGGCGGGGTAGTGCGTTGTCTCGACTTCCGCAAAATTTATAGCGCCAGATCTAATCCGATGCAACGCAGATACACAATGTAGAGTCGTCGTTTTTCCGGCGCCGTTTGCTCCAATTAAAGTGACTATTTCTTTGAATTGTACATTAAGTGAAATTCCCTTTAGGACCTCAATAGCTCCGTAGCCAGCATGGACGTTATGCAGAGTTAGAGCGGCGCTCATCACTCTCCCTTTCCTAAATAAGCCTCAATCACCTTTGTATTGGACT
>CAZJXY010000063.1:0-12705 GCA_964549925.1 uncultured Bdellovibrionales bacterium
TAATTAAAAACCTAAATAAGGCTAGCGATGAACTTGTAAAAAGTTCAACCAGACTATCGTCTGGGAAACGCATAAACTCTGCCGCTGATGATGCAGCCGGTTTAGCGATTGCCGATGCCTTGAGTGCTGATGCCGCTACGTTCAAACAAGCATCAAGAAACGCAAATGATGGGATTTCTGCGTTAAATATTGCTGAAGGGTCACTCGATCAGATCTCTCAGATTGAGCAGAGAAAAGCTGAGCTTTCTGCTCAGGCTTCAAACGGGACCTTAAGCGATACACAACGTCAGGCGCTCAATCAGGAGTATCAACAGCTCTCTCAAGAGCAGCAGCGAATCGCTTCAACAACTGAGTTTAACGGAAAACAGTTATTCAACTCTGGTTCGGAAACTCAGTTACAAGTTGGAGGTGATTCAAGCTCCAATTCTCAGATATCCACTGGATCTCTGAGTCTCTCATTCTCTAGTCAGGATATCTCGACTCAAGCTGGAGCACAGTCAGCGCTAGATTCATCTGACTCACAGATCGCAAATCTTGCACAACTGCGCGGTCAGATCGGAGCTGTTACAAGCAGAGTCAACACCGCTATCAGTAATGTAGAAACGACCGAGTTAAATGTTCGTGCGGCGGAATCGCGAATCCGTGACGCCGACGTGGCGGAAGAGAAGGCCAATGAGGTTTCTGCGCTGATTCGCCAAAGAGCTGGCCAAGCTACACTGGCGCAAGCAAATATATCCACTAAGCGCGTGTATGACTTGCTTCGCGGATAACTTACTCCCCCGTTCGATCGAATAAGATTCCGTCGAGCGGGGGCGTTCCAATAAACCCCTAATTAAGGGAGATAGACATGGCAATTATCGGTATAAAAAGACCGGATGGAAGTAGTGCGCAGCTTAATACATCCGGGTTCAGTAAAGACGAACGCCTGGCAAGGCAGCTGCTTGATGACTCTGCTACTTTCAGCGGAGCCGACCCGAGCGTGCTAGAAGAGAAAGATAAGACACCACAGTACCCGGAGGGCGTTACGCAGAAGCGCTTCCTTGAAAAGGTGAGTTCCGCTCTAAGCAATATTGAAGATCTTAGAGAGCAACAACTTGAGCTTGCTGAACGCGCGGAAGACACTGCGGACCCGGAATATAGGGCAGCCTTAGAAACTGAAAGCGACACGCTTGATGCGGAGGTTAATAGCATTGTAAGGGCAGACGGATTTAGCGGACAGAACGTCTTTCAGGGGCAGACGCTACTTGTTCAAAATGAATTGGAAGGATTTGCCGCTGTAAATAGCTTCACGCCTTTTGGCTCCATCATCTCAAGTGCCGTCAACGCCGACTTCAGTTCTAGTGCAATCGAGAGGACACAAACCTCGATCGAGAGTCTCCTAGCCGAGACTAGACGAGCTTACGCTGACAATGCCGGCAAATTGAGTGAGGCTGATGACAACTTAGAGACACACCCGAAGGTAGTACAGGTCAGCACAGTTACAGACGAGTTCCAAACTGTGACGGAATATGACGAGGCAAAGAGAGCCGCAGATTCAGCAAGAACTCAGATTTTGAATTTAGCCCTACAAAGCGAACCGGGAGACGACGAGCTTCCGTTTCATAAACAGGAGCTAAATACTGAAAAGATCTTAAGTTTGCTTGACGGAAGCTAACCTGGGGGAGATAGGAGGTTTTCGCTAAAACGCGAAATTTCTTTCTAAATGGTACACTGTCCCGGCACGCTTGGGGGGTTTAGCCACCACGTGCCGGTTTTAATTTTTTTAGCAACATTTCAAATTTCAACTCGAATACTCCTATGTGGAAAGACCGCAAACAATCTCAGGAATGACGGGACTCTCGTATATCGAGCTATTAGTCTTTTGTGCACTAATTGGAATTATAGCTGCAATATCGGTTCCATCAACCTACAAACCTGAGTTGAAGCAAATTCTAAAACAGGAAGCCCAAAAGCTAGCTTTTACGATAGAGAATTTATCGCTCAACACTCGCCAAAGCGAGGCGCCTGGAAAGATTCGATTGGAGCGAAGTAGTTACTCTGTCGAATCAAAGGCACCAACCCAGCTTTCGCATGGAATTTACCAGATTAATCAAAGCGTAACGGTCTCAAACGCTCCGCTGGAGATAGAATTTTACAAATCCGGTGTTACCTCTCCCGTGACAATTGATTTAGCCGCCGCCGATTTATATTGCCAAATAAAGCTTTCGCTTCGCTCCCGTGTTCGGACGGTGTGCTCATGGTAAAAAGTGAGAGCGGTACATTAATTTTAGAGCTGCTGGTAGCACTAGCAATTTTCTCGATTGCTATTGCCGCGATGTTAAAATTGGAGCTTAGAGCAATCTCAAGACACTCAGAGAATCTAAGACGCTGGGATGCGAATGTGAGGCAGTTTGATTTGAGCCTTAGTGAAATAGCCGATTTATCATGTAGTTCATCGGGTATTAACTCTGGAGATCGTCTTAACAGCTGTCAGCTTAGATCATCAGCTAATAATTTGAACTTGGTCTTTCTCACGGAGTGACTTAATGTTTGATAGGGAGGCTAGAGGTTCGGTTCTGTTTGAAGCGTTGGTTGTGCTGATTATCGCCTCACCGCTTCTTGCGGTTATGGTCTCAGCAGTTCACCATTCGCTACTCTTAAATTCAAAGCTAAAACTTGAAGCCGAATCTCACAAGAACCTGATCAAAGTTCG
The DNA here is from genome assembly GCA_964549925.1 of uncultured Bdellovibrionales bacterium. GTDB lineage: Bacteria > Bdellovibrionota_C > UBA2361 > UBA2361 > J135 > CAZJXY01. Next base: position 2,693 of record CAZJXY010000063.1, read on the forward strand.
TGCCTTATTCTCCGAAGCTATGCACAGCAGTGAAACCCAAACTGTGGGCTTAAACTTAGTCAAACATCGAAGCGGCCAGATAAAATTCACCGATGGAACGTTAAATCCAGTGGTGCACGCTGCCCCTGGACGGGCACCCGATAGTCGAAGCGATGCACTCTCAGTCTTTATACTTGAGCCAATCTATGCGCTTAGAGTGATTAGGAGAGAAGCATTAGGGAGCTCTGCACTATTTTTTGCCTGTCTGAAATTTGATGGGGAGAGATTGCAGAGCTTCCCGCCAAAGCCACCCATGCTTGAAAGAGAGACGTTTCTCGGTATGTCCGTCAATGGATTATTGGAGCTAAGCGGCGAAATCCAGCGCTGGGATAACTCAACTCCGGGAACTAAGTGCTACAAATTAACACTTAGAAAATCCAAAAGTATGATCGTTCCGGAAAATTCAATAATTCGAGTTCATAACGTGACAACAATTGTGCCGGCGCTGAGAATTTACACATTATATCTCGATCAAGAAGGGAACTTAAGATACTTGGGGCATAGAGCCGGGGAAAATATTGATAATCAGCCGTTACTCGGCGGTATTGCAAATCTGAGGTTTAGACTTTCAAAACCCGTTGGCTTGGATACCACCCACCTCTCTCTCTCGATAAAAACTCAGAGTGGAGACTCCGAAACGTTAAATTTTATTCAACAGATCGCTCTCAACAATTATTTAAATCTTCTCCTTAACTGACATGAGCACACATCCAGAGAGAGCTCTAATGCTGCCGTCCGTCCTATTTGTCCTGGGGATTGTTGCATTTCTTGCAGCCAGTTCAATCTACCTAACGCGCGAACTTTTGCTGCTTCGAGGTGGCGCGCTACACGCCTACAGCAGCAAAACTCTGGCTCAAAATGACGCCCTTCAGGGACTAAATGAAATTCCGCCAGCATTAACTGAACAGCTTATCTTTATTTCAGGAAGTGCAAAAGTAGGAGCTCACGAAATGAAGAGAGAGATTGGAGAGATCTATAACCTCTCACCCGAGGCAATCCTTAGATCGTCAGTGATAGATGGAGCGAAGCTTCAAAGTCCAGCAAGTTTCCCCTTGTTTAATTATAAGAGAATTTTCTCTAATCTTACGTCCTGTAATCAGATCAATCAAAACTCTCTCTCACTGACATTAGGAGGGCAAAAGCTCACACCTGGCGCCACCTACAATCTATCTACTTGCATCTCTCCGATAGTGTCTCAATCACAGAGTTCATTTGGTGCAAATCTTAACTTTCCGTTCGACCTTACGTTGCAATCCGCTCAGGTAATTGGATCCCTTGGTTATGCTGAGTTTCTTGGCAAGCTAATTTTGAAGGGCGATGCAACTATCATTGCTTCTGGCGATCTATACCTAAAGAGCATCCTTTCCGATGGGGGAGGTTCGAGAAAGCTCGTGCTGATTTCAAGTTCTGGTACTATCAATGTTCAATTTTCAGCGCCGGAAATTAAGCTAAAACTAATCGGTAAGGAGGGGGTCTATTACCCTGGAGCGGCCTCATTTCAACCCGGGGAGTTCCCGCCATTTTTCTTAGTTAGGTATATCCTCGGGTTCAATAATTGAACTTTCGCCGCCGCTCTGTTAAAGCTTTTTGATGGATTTCACCTTTCTACTTCGGGCGTACGCCAAGTTTAGAATATCTCAATTAAACTCCCAAGGTCGCTCAAGAGAGAGTCTCGCAAAGACTCAAGAACGGGAGCTATTTAAATTACTCTCTAGAGCAAGCGTCACTCAGTTTGGAAGGGATCATAAGTTTTCGAAAATTAGATCAGTTAGGGATTTCCAACACCAGGTTCCACTCAGACGGTACGAAGAGATGTGGGACGCTTACTGGAAGGCTGCTTTCCCAAAATTGAGGAACATAAGTTGGCCGGGGGAAGTGCCATTTTTTGCTCTAAGCTCTGGCACTACATCTGGTGCAACAAAATATATCCCATACACTCGAGAGATCATGCAGACCACTACCAAGGCGGGTGTTGATCTCTTAGTGCATCATGTTTTAAACCGCCCAAAAAGCAAATTGCTTGGAGGGAAAAGTTTTATTCTCACCGGTAGTACCGAGCTTGTTGAATACGCTCCAAACATAATTGGTGGAGATATGTCCGGTATAGCAATGCGCACTATGCCGTCTTGGGCTAGGAGTCGATCGTACCCACCGAAAGGGGTTGGCGGGATTAAGAGTTGGGAAGCAATGATTGAGACCTTTGCTGAAAAGTCACTAAGCGCTGATATTCGTTCGCTAAATGGGGCTCCCAGTTGGATGCTACTTTTTTTGGAGAAGCTAAGACAGCTTCGCCCGGAATCTCAGGGTAGGCTTGGCAATCTTTATCCAAATTTAGAGATGGTCGTGCATGGCGGCATGAGCTTTGCTCCATATTTTAACGTCTATAAAGATCTATTAGATGGCAGTCATGCAGAGACAAGGGAAGTTTATCCTGCGAGCGAAGGGTTCTTTGCTGTGCAGGATCGTGCTTACGACGAGGGCATGAGACTGTTAGTCGACCATGGGATATTCTATGAATTTATTCCACTCGATGAGATTTCATCACCCACCCCAACTCGCCTATGGATTAAGGACGTTCAACCCGAAATTGACTACGCCTTGGTAATTTCTACTCAAGCCGGACTCTGGGGCTATGTAATTGGCGACATAGTCAGGTTTGTCGAGATAACTCCTCCTCGCATTCGCATGACTGGACGAACTTCATATATGCTCTCGGCTGTTGGTGAGCACCTGATTGGTGAGGAGATCGATCGGTGTTTGGTAGAAGCTGCTCATGATGTCGGCATCGAGGTATCTGAATACTCTGTCGGGGCAGTATTTCCAACCACTAGTGCAGAACTTGTGGGACATAAATACGTGGTTGAATTTGCCACTAAAGAGGTCTCAGCCGAACAAGCTCAAAGATTCTTAAACGGTTTAGATAAAAGACTTCAGGATATTAACGAAGATTACGCAGCACATCGTAAAAACGAGTTTGGCCTGTACCCGCCGCAGCTTCTAATCGCTAAAAAGGATGGTTTTAAAGAATGGATGCGATCCAGGGGGAAATTGGGGGGGCAAAACAAAGTCCCTCGCGTTATCAACAATCAAGAGTTATTTTCAGGTCTGATGAATTTCGTCGAAGGGTATAACACTACTCAGCGTTAAGGATATCTCGCTGTCTCTATGGTGGTCGTAATTTTTATAGTCTTTCTACTCTCTGTATTTTCCTTCATTAAGATTGGAAGGTTTACCACTGAGCTTATTTTTAGAATTACCGGCAATCAAACTTCCGCTGACCAAGCCATACCGTTGCACGTGCTATATACTCTTGGGTTGCTAATCTATTTGGCATTATTGTTACTGATCAAATGTGTCCACCTTCCGTGGTTTCTCTCTCCGGTCTTATTGATTTGCCCTCTATTAATCCGACCTTTCGATTATCGAGCTCTCTTTTTCAGAATGCTTCCAAAGCCAAGCTTTAATTTCGCACTGTATTTTACCGTAATCTTGGTGCTCGGTGCATCATTGTTCGACGTTACTAAAGGTATTCAGTCAGCTTGGGCTAATAACTATGGAGATTTAGCTTTCCATATCGGAATGATTACTTCCTTTGTATGGGGGGATAACTTTCCTCCGCAGTATCATATCTTCCCTGGGCAGCTGCTCTCATATCCATTCTTCATAAACTTATGGAGCGCGTCACTTTGGTGGATCGCTCCAACTTTTCAAAGCCTTCAGTTTGTCTTCGTCCTGCAGTGGGTCGCTATCTGGATAGTGGTCTATTACGCTTTTGACGGGAACCGGATGCGCGTATTGCCTTGGGCAGTGCTTTTTGGGGGCGGAGCGTTTCATTACTTTACTTATGTCTTTGAAAACGCGGCAAACCCAGGAATGCAGCTTCATTCCGGGCAGTTAATCGACAAGGGCTATCCGTGGACTTCGTTTCTTACAACAATTTGGATAACTCAACGCTCCAGTCTTTTGGGACTTTGCTTTGTTCCAATCGTTAGTAAGCTTTTCTTAGAGGCCTTGCAGTTTAGTGCTGGCGGTAAGGAGCGAAGCTCTTACCTCATACTTTCCGGAGCGATACTTTCTCTCTCACTGCTTGCTCACACCCACTTCTTTCTTGCCACCGGACTATTTTGTGGAATTTTACTTTCCTGGGATATGCTAAAGAGCATTTTCGACAAAGCCGGCAAGCCGCTCTCAGTAGTAAATGATTTTCTAACATTTATTCTCGCTGTCACTCCGAGTGTTCTATTCCTCCCTTTTATTTTTGGAAAACGTTCGATTATTGATCGAATGTATGGATGGAAACCGTGGGCTAATGATGGTACGACCACAGGATTAATCTCTGGAGCCAGCGAGATGTGGTTGCATAATGCGCCGCTTTTCATTGCCTCAATTATTCTTCTGCTCTTAATCTCTTCAAAACGCTCGCCACTGGCTGCCATCATCCTTCTTTTTATCGCTGGAAACTTGGTGAAGCTGTCAATCTGGGAGTGGGATCAGCTAAAGTTTTTCGTCCCGCTCTATCTGATTACCTTAGCGGTCTGGAGTTCGCTCAAGAGCAAAACAGCCTTCCATCTCCACTTTGCAGCCGTATTACTTACTATTCCGAGCCTCTTTGAGACCTTGGAGAGCATGGCTACATTTAGAAAAAACGTGATCTATCCAAAAGAGATTGTGAGTGCTGCAGAGGAAATCAGGGCTGCTACCGAACCGGATGCTATACTGCTCGCCGCACCTAACCACAACTCTCCGGTGACATTGACTGGTAGGAAATTATTTTCAGGCTATGATGGAACGTTACATTCTCATTCAATTGATTACTACCCGCGACATTCAATCGTCCAGATTTTCGACCGCGCGGTTAATTGCAAGAGCCTCACCGATTTAAGAGAATCTGACCAGAAGTACTGCCCTAAGTATCTAATTTGGACTCAGCACGAAGTTAATTTTTGGAAGTCTAGGACGCCAAAAAGTACAGCTAAACTGGAGAAGGTGAACGAATTTGTGTATCGACTTAAGAACTAAGTCGGACTAACAACTAGCTGTCTCTGAGCGAGCAACCACTGTATCCACACCATGCATAAACATTACTACTGAATCTTCAACCGCTCCATGCTTTGTAATCAGAGACTTAAGTCCCTCTCTATCTGCAGCGTGGTGGCGAACTGCTGCTGCGATTGGTCGGTTTTTATCCCAATCCCAATCAAAATCAACCAACTCAACCCACTTTCCACGGAACTGAGTTCGAATGTTAGACCAGGGTAGCTTTCCGTTCATTTTAAAATCTCCAAAACGCGAATTTATAGGAAATTTAGAGCGATGCGACATTGACGATGCGCAGTACGGGTAAGTGTAAACCATATTTGGATCTTGAGCAAAAGCTTTTAGGAGATTCTAGTTGATGCTACTGTAAGCCACCCCAAAATACGGTCTGAACCGCCTTTTGGAGGTTGAATTTTGCTTAACACTGTTTGTTACTTACCCTCTATATATGGCTAAAATCACAAACATTTCAGGGTTTCCAGAGTGGCTTCCGGAGCAGAAGTTAGTCGAGGATCAATTCATTGCTACGATTAAAGAGGTTTACCTTTCGCACGGCTTTGTTCCCTTGGAAACCAGGGCAATTGAACTTGTTAGTACCCTAGCTTCTGATGGTGAGGTCACCAAGGAGGTTTACGGGGTCCAAAGGCTACATAAGGGGGTAGAAGATGGAAGTAAGGGGGAAGCCGATATGGCGCTCCATTTTGACCTTACGGTGCCTTTCGCGAGGTATGTGGCAGAACACTTCAATCAGCTTCACTTCCCCTTTAGAAGATATCAGCTTCAGAAATCATGGCGCGGAGAACGGCCGCAGGAAGGGCGCTTTAGGGAGTTCTACCAATTTGATGTGGATATCATCGCTCGCGAAAACCTCCCGCTTTGTCACGATGCGGAACTCCTCCACATCATAGAAAAGATTTTTACCAGGCTTAATCTCGGTGAGTACACAATTCGAGTGAATAATAGGAAGCTTCTTCTCGGTTTCTATGCCTCGCTTGGGCTATCGAACGAGGATCAAAAGAAAGCGATCGGCATCGTCGATAAACTAAACAAAATCGGTAAAGATGGGGTAAAGCGAGAGCTAACTTCATCACTTTCCCTTGAATCACTGGCAATCGATAAGATCCTTAAGCTTACTGAAATTCAATTCGAAAGTTCAAAAGCTAAAGATGAACTTTCTAAACTCACCGCAGATAACGAACTATTTAATGCCGGTAAGGCAGAGATTATACAAGTAATCGATCTCGTCCCTGAAAGTTCAAAGCCAAGAATTGTAATCGATTTGAGTCTTGCGCGCGGGCTGGATTACTACACCGGCACAATTATTGAGACACATTTGAGTTCATATCCTTCTTTCGGATCAGTTTGTGGCGGCGGACGGTATGAGGACTTAGCTTCTCGCTTTATTAAGCAGAAACTTCCAGGGGTTGGGGTTTCGATTGGGCTGACACGCTTAATGTCTCTTGTATTCAAAGAAAATTTAGTTCACACAGGAAAGCGCAGTCCGACAGAAGTTTTGGTGACTGTGTTATCGGAAGAAGACCGAAAGTATTCAAACTTGGTGGCAGAGGAATTTCGGGCCAATGGAGTCGCGGCAGAGGTTTTCCACTTGTCTCCTAAATTAGGAAAACAGATTGAATATGCAGATAATAAAGGGATCCCTTTTGTGGTTTTTGTTTCCGAGCAAGGTCAAAAGATTGAAGTAAAAGACTTACGCTCAAAGGAACAAATCGGTGTGAATGTTTCAGAGTGGTGCGAAAGCTATAGGAATCTGGCTCTAGGCACTCTTACTAGCTGCTAATTTTTGAGTCCCGAGAGATCAAGTTAAGGTATCGCTTCCAATCAAAGGCACTACCCGGATCCGTTTTCCTCCCAGGGCTAATATCATCGTGGCCAACAAAGTTTTTAATCGGGTGCCGACTACAAAGCTCCTTTGTAAGGGTGGCCAAAGCTTGGTACTGAGCATCGGTAAATCCAGACTCTGGGCTGCCCATCAGTTCTATACCGATACTAAAGTCATTTACATTCTCCCTTTTGTCACCTCCTGGCATGACAGATTTTCCGGCGTGCCAGGCCCGATTCCCCTCATCCACGCACGAAATTATCTCTCCGTTTCGAGCGATGATATAATGTGCTGATACCTTCTCTGAATCGAGACAACTCACTGCAGCAGCCAGTTCAAAAGACCGGCTCCCGTCTGACTGAGGTACGTACATCGAGTGCACGACGATTGTATCAATTGTGATTCCACCCGGACGCTGATTAAAGTGGGATAAACGTGCTATTTTACTGCGTATCTTGCTTGTCATTAGATTACCATGCTCCGTTTTTCGCATAACAGCGTCTTAATAGTACAGCAACGGTTATTTTAAGGTTTGTCTATGAAGCGCATTAGTAAACAAGAAGGTTACTACGGTTTTGAAGCCTTAAGCTTAATTACTCCAATACTCTTCACTCTCGTGCTTGGATTTAGCGTACTTGAACTCGGCTATTTAGCCTCGAAAGTCAGCTCCAAGTTTCTGGGCCCAACCGTCTGGATTGAAAACCCCGAAAATGTGCTGAACTCCGACATTAAACGAGTCGCATTTCACAATTCAACCAGTTTTGAGTTTGATAGTCTTGGCTTTCCAATTAAGCGTGCGGGAGTTGGGGCAATTGAGTGGACCGACCGCTCCCTAAGACCGCGCTAGTTCTTTCGACACTGCTTTAACATTTCTATCAGAAACTTTCGTACATCTTCAGCAGAGTTTGCTGTCTTATCAAAATTAATTTCGACAATCTCTCTATCAGTTCCAGTCCCGACTGAAATTCGAAACAAAGTTGAGGAGACGAAAACCATCTCTACATACCGACTTTCAGGACTGCATTTAGAATGTGCTGCAACTAAATCCCGCAGAGCTAGCTCATGATCTTCGTTCATATGATTTAGTATGTCCAACCCGGCGTAGCACACTGGATCGTGCTTTAGTCCAAGATAATTTTTGGCTTCAATCCAAGCTATCTCGCCGAAACCACCGATCCAGCGAATTGTCTTTGGCTCGCCTCGCAAAAAAACAAAGGTATGCGCAATTGATTTCTCAATAGTTCTCGGAAATCTAGCGTCATATGCGTTGAAAACAGACTGATATTCTTCGTCCGGTACTAGGTAAAAATTTGCAAGCACCGTAGCTCGGCCATGAGCCTGGGGATTAAACATACCAAATCGATCAAAAACTAGAAGACTAGCTCTCGGTTCTGCGCGTATATTTTTGTAATGCTGAGAAATTTTTGCAGCGTGAACAATTATACGACCCTGCGGATCTACATCATAAGGCGCAATAGACCCGAAAGGATGTCCATCCCGTTCAACTGATATTGTAGACAAAGTGCCAAAGCGGTGTAAGGTTACAAATTCCCTAGCACTTTTTGCATACTGACCAAGCTTGGGGGTTTCCATAAAAGACTAACTTGCCTATTCATTGTTCCAGTCAAATTGTATAGCATACCTCGATCGCAATGTAGTGAGGTAAACTTGCAAGAAGATCGATTCGAGCCGCGGCGTAAGCATGAGGGGGATCCTACTCCCCCATCCTCCGCTCCCCTTGGTTCAGGTGGAACAGAAAATCCTCGCGTTGAGGGTTCGAATGAAATTCACTTACCCCCATTACTTGGTGCCCGAGAGCTTCGGGATGAAAATCTTCAAAAGCTATTTGATGAATTCCTATATGACGAGGGGTTTCGGCCAATCAACCAAGCTACTCCGCAGCAGCATTTATTATTCTTAGATTTTTCTAAAGAGATACAACACTTAGTGTTCAACGGATTGCTCGGTTACAATGAAAGGGAGCCTGGGATCGACATATGTTATGAGACAGCCGGTTTTACAGTCGATCATAACGACCAGCCTGTCTTTGCTCTACAGGTATTCATACGCTCCGATAAAGATGAACCACTGACGATTGGTCGATATGATGAGATTGAAATTCACGCTGGCAATGCTACCTGTATCTTCATTGGGACTCCTGAATCTCAAGAGATTGAGATTTTGCCGCAGTTATCTCCGCAGGCGGTAGAAAATATCTCCGATCCTAGGTGTGCTCTATCCTCCGTATGGCTCATGGCGTTGGAATCAGCGATCAATCAAACAATTCATCAGATGGTAGATCAGAAGGTAATATCAGCAGAGGAAGCAAAGGCACTCAACGGTGCGGACATAATCGAACAAGGGTATTATACGATAGAATCAGAAGGGGTAATTGAAGTACGTATTGATAATTTTCTTCTTCTCTATGAATTTATAGTTGATCCATATGGGATTCCGCGCTGTCAGTGTAGAGAGGACCCTTAAGCTTAGTCTTGCCTACCAAGTAATTCGATACGCTTCTACGACCTCTCCGTTAATTAGGTGTTTTTGAATTATCTCCTCCAACACCGCTGGCGTGCATGAGTGATACCAGACTCCCTCGGGATAGACTACGGCTATCGGCCCATGCATGCAGACCCGAAAACAATTAGCTTTAGTTCTATTTATCGAGCCACCAGAATTGACCAGACCAAGTTCTGAAAGACGCTTTTTTAGAAACTCCCAGGACTCAAGCCCAACCTCCTTCGAGCAACACTTTGGGGTCGTCTGATCGGCGCAGATAAATATGTGACGCTTCACTGTAGAAAGCCCCAATTTCTTAGCCTTTGTTGTTAGCGAACTATTTAAGTCTTCGTTTTCGGTCATATCTAGTTTGGAAGCGGTACGAAAGATTGCCCAGGCCACCAGAATTTCTTAACTTCACCTATCGGGTTTTCCTGAGGTAGGCCTGAGCTAGCAGAGCGCGTCGCGTCAAAGTCAGGCACAAAGTTAGCTATTACATCTTCAAAAAGAATAAACCCTTTATCACTTAGTATCAATGAGTCTCCACGCATGAATGCTAGGCCACTGTCGTCTAGAATTTCGGCTAAGTGCGGGT